>CAKKQB010000022.1:27124-27993 GCA_919901915.1 Omnitrophica bacterium GWA2_41_15 | reverse complement strand
TGCGGACTTTTAAGCCCAAGGTTTTCGCCCTAAACACGAAAGAACCTTTTTAATTTAGGAAATAAAGAACATAAGTTAGCAGGTATCCCCCTCCCCTTGTGGGAGGGGCAAGGGGAGGGGGATGTTTCCGTGATTAATGGTTTATATCACAATATTCACGAATGAACCATATTTACTGGATTCCGGTTTTCACCGGAATGACGACTTTGAGCTATTTTGCAACAGTCTCAAAATAGCAATCAATTTCGCAACAGCTCCATTATATCATCAAAACTAAAAAAACCGCAAAAACAAATATTTTGTTCTTGCGGTTTTTTTAGTTCTACTGTATTCTCTGCTACAATTAACGACCTTCGTTTTTGCGCTTTGAATAACAATCTTTACAATATATCGGACGATCTTCTCTGGGTTTAAACGGAACTTCGCACTCTTTTTTGCATTCCGAACAAACTGCCTTATGCATCTCCCGTGGCCCGCCGAATCCACCACCACCACCTTGATATCCCATACTTCCTCCTTTTTTTTCTGCTAAAAATTTAGCATTGAGTTATAATTATAAGGCTTTTTAAAAAAAAAACAAGTATTTTTTTACGATACTTTTCTATTAACACTTTCTTGCTCTAAAACGATTTGATTACTAAGCCCCTGCTCAAATTCGCGCGTGGCCCCCATTGTTTTTTTCTCCAATTTTTTTTGTTTCTTTTTTTCTGCTTTTTTTTCTTTGGCCAACTCTTTTTGCTGTTTTTTATATGAATAATTATCTTTAGCCATAAAACCCTCCTTAATCCTGTGCACGGTTTGGGTTAAATAATAATTCTATTATTTGGGCGGTTCACGAACTGCCCCTACAAATAGCCGAAGGCATCATG
>CAKKQB010000022.1:0-27024 GCA_919901915.1 Omnitrophica bacterium GWA2_41_15 | reverse complement strand
GTCCTTCAAAGATACTTTTGCCACAAGGCCATGGTTCGGCTTCCTATAGCCGAAGGCATCATGGTCCTTCAAAGATACTTTTGCCACAAGGCCATGGTTCGGCTTCCTATAGCCGAAGCCACATCTAGATCTTACTTTAAATAACCGCTTTCCGCAAGTTATTTAATTTTTACACATCCTGTTACACCTTATCATTAATCCTGTTATGAAAATCATTAATAAAACGCGGTATATTTTTATCTTTAAATCTCCAGCTGTCCAAATCCGTTTTATGCTTAATTAACAGCCCATCTTTTTTTAATTTCTGATAAACAGGCAAACAACTATCATATAAAATCAAACCATTACCAAAATTAAATAAGTCAAATAAAGATTGTATATGCTTTGCCGATTCACAATACTTTTTTAAATTCCGCAGTGTTATCCAGGGGCTAATACCGATTAATCCATGCCCTCCATCTTGAAAATTTTTCGGCGCAATATCTTTAAGTTTTCGTATTAATTCTACTGCCTTAAAATTTTCAATTACCCGATATCCTTTGTTATATATATCAAGATCGCTTTGAATAAAACTCTCGAATCCTAACTGCTGCAGGCTAATCGTAAAATTATTTTTTTTAGCCGCGTTTACTATATTTCGCAGCACACTTTTATTTTTGTTAACCCAATCTATCCTACTGCGTATGGCCAGTATCTCTATAAGGATATTTTCTTTTACCATTTGATGAATCAACTGCTTAATAAATCTAAACGGATTCTCACTCCCGATTACAAAACTTTTAAACCTATATTTTTTTTGCAAAAATCTTATTTGCTCCATCAGACAGGCAACCGTTTCTTTAACGGGCAAAAAAACATACGTACCTGGACATGTACAAAAACTACACCCCCCTTGCATCCTTTCTTTAAACAAATCCACAATCCTCTCCTTTGCTTTCGCTGAAAACGTATTCCTGCTTAATGCTCCCCTAGAAAGGTTGTCATAATAATGATTCAATTTTCTCGATCGGTATGGACACCCAAATTCCGCGATGATTGTGGGTGGATCCGTAATTTTGTCTCTTCTTGTAAACCCGATATATTTCCATTTAAGAAACGGACTGTACGGGAACAGTTCCTTTTTTAGATCAAAATCCGCGTTTTTACCCGAATAATCTATAAACGTTTTATTGTTTTTCTTAATTTTAAAAAACAAATTTGGAATCTTAGACAAATCTGTTTTATTCTTTAAGGATTCTACTAACTTTAAAAAACTTTCCCTCCCTGCCCCTATTACAGCAAAATCTACGGTACTTTTTAAAAAAGTATCTAAAAAACCATTGCCTCCGATAACAAATTTACTTTTGGGAAATAATTCTTTTAATTCATTAAGGAATAGTATAGGGAACGTGTAATCCACGGCAAATAAGTCAAATTTATTTTTCTTTAAGTATCCGATTAAGCCGCTTAATTTATTACGTGCCACGCAGATACACTCAAAACTACAGTTTCGGCCCTTTATATCATTAACAAAAAGAGGCATATTCATATGAGGCAATTCCTTAACAATCTGACATTGAAGAAAACATATTTTAAACATTTTTTCTCGAATTACGCTCATCTTTTTATTTTTGGTTTAATAGTTTCGCAGCGGCCATTTCTTACGCGCATTCCGCGCGATACTCAAGCTTTATAAGCCTTTGCAACCATATTAATATCGCGGCGTTTCATATGTTTCGTAACAAAATCAATTCCCGGTGAAAGGTACAACGGCCGGCGTTTTTTTAAAAGACGTATCCCGTAACGTTTAGGAGCATCGGTGATATCGGTGCCAAAAAAAAGATTGAGCTGTTGGCCGGCGGAGTTTCCCGTAATCTTTATCTTCAACCGTTTTAAAAAATCCAGCGTTTTAAAACAAGATTCCTTGCTCTGTCCGGGCAAACCGTAGAGCGTAAAAACTTCAGGTTCTATTCCCACAGCACGGGTAAACTTTATAATTTTTTCAAACTGATTTAGATCAATGGGTTTACGTAAAACTTTATTAACGCGCTGATCAACAGACTCAAGCCCATAAGCAATATACCTAACACCTGCCTTTGCCATGAGCGCTAATAGTGGCTTATCAATAAGATCCGCGCGAGTCTCGCACCAGATTTCAACTTTCCATTTTTTTTTGATGATACCGCGCATGATCGAGACAACTCGTTTTTTGTCAAAAGTAAACGAAGGATCCGCGAAGAAAAATTTCTTAATTCGCGCCTTTGCGCAGATGGACATGTCAATAAGCACTCGCTGGGGAGAATGCGTTCTGATGCGCCGGCCAAAAGCGCGGGGCGTATAGCAGAAAGCGCAGTTAAAACAACAACCTCGGGAAGTCAGCATGACTGCCACATTATGTCTTCGGCTATAGGAAGCCGAACCATGGCCTTGCGGCATATGCTGACGCAAATCAAATACGTTAAAGGCAAACGGTGAAGGAAGAGAATCGAGATTATTTACGAGTGGCGCTGGCAAGGTTTCGATCGGAGCATCAGACCGCATAAAAACAATGCCTTTAATACAAGCAGGATCGGAATTGGTAATTATGCAACGCACTAACGCGGGCCATATATCTTCACCCTCTCCGCGCATAATAACATCAACCTCGCGCATCTGACGCAAGGCATCTTTAGGCATAAAACTTGCTTGAGGACCGCCAAAAACTACCACGATCCCAGGGTCAACCATCTTTACAATCCGCGCCAACTGTAACGCAAGCTTTATATTGGCCTGGTACACGGAAAAACCAACAATTAACGGTTTGTAGGTAATTACAAAATTCTCGACTTCTTTACCGGTATGCTTAGTGATTTGATCAACTTCGGCAATCGCTACTTCGATATTATGCGCCTTAAGGCTAGCGGCAATATAACCAAGAGAAATAGGAAAAAAATCTCCGCCAGAAGGCGCAAGGGTGTACAGCAATACTCTATGCCCCAAAAAACACCTCGCGGACGTAATAGGAAATTTCTACCCTAATAGTTCTTCTAAATACTCCCATCGTTCATATAATTTCTCAAGCTCCTTTGACAAAGACTCTGACCTAGACTTAGTTTCCGCGACTTGGGCAGAATCTTTTTGGTAAAAATTAAAATCGGCTAAGAGGGTGTATATTTCTTTTTGCTGGGCTTCTATTTTTTCGATTACCGACGGAAAGTTATCAAGCTCACTCTGCTCATCTTGCGTAAGCTTTCGCGCGGCTACAGGTTTTTTGGGCTGAATAATTTTTTTCGCGGGTTTTATTTTTACCGGCGCTAGAGTTAAAGGCTTTCGCTGGCTTAACCAATCATCGTAACCACCGGCATATTCATTAATCAAGCCGTTTCCTTCAAGAACCATAGTTGATGTTACTACATTATTAAGAAAAGCTCTATCATGACTGACCAAGAGAAGCGTGCCGGGATACTCAAGCAATAATTCTTCCAATAACTCAAGGGTTTCGATATCCAAATCATTGGTAGGCTCATCCATTACTAAAACATTTGAAGGTTTAGAAAAAAGCCTCGCGAGAAAAAGGCGGTTACGTTCCCCGCCCGACAAGACCTTGATTGGTGTGCGCGCCCTGTCAGGAGTAAAAAGAAAATCCTGCAAATATCCGATTATATGCCTGGGCTTACCATTAATAACGATAGTATCTGATTCTCCAGTAACATTCTCGGCAACAGTCTTGTCTTCATCCAATTGTTCGCGAAGCTGATCGTAATAAGCGACTTGAAGATTCGTTCCCATGCTTACCTTGCCTCTTTGAGGCGTAAGTTTACCCAATAAGAGGCGCAATAGAGTCGTCTTGCCACTGCCATTAGGCCCGATCACACCGATTTTGTCACCACGCATTATCTGAGTGGTAAAATCCTTGACCAGGCATTTTTCTTCATACCCAAAATTAAGTTGTGAAACCTTAACAACCCTGTGGCCAGAAGGGTCCACTTTTTGCGCCCGCATACGAACCTGACCGATTGCCTTACGTTGCTCTTTCTTTTCTTCCCTCAAACGCTCTAGCGCCTTAACACGGCCTTCGTTACGGCACCGCCGGGCTTTAACCCCTTTACGAATCCAAATTTCTTCTTCGGCTAATCTTTTATCAAAATGGCCCCAACGCGCTTCTTCAATATCAAGCACTGCTTGTTTACGTTCAAGGAATGTCTTATAATCACAGGCCCAACTAAATATTTTTCCACGATCAAGTTCAAGAATTCTTGAAGCTAAACGAGCCATGAACATTCTGTCATGCGTAACAAAGAAAACAGTGCCCGGGTAATTAAGTAAAAATTCTTCCAACCAGAGCATCGAATCAATATCCAAATGGTTTGTCGGTTCATCCAATAGTAAAACTTCAGGTTTAAGTACCAGTGCCCTTGCTAAAAGCGCCCTGCGTTTTTGTCCACCGGATAATTGGGAAAAATCACTATCAGGATCAAGCTTCATCTTCGCGATAGCTTCTTCAACATGATTATTCACATCCCAACTATCGGTATGATTAAGTTTGTCTTGCAGCACGTCAAGCTGTCTTAATAATTCCGGAGTCTGTTCTGTTTGCAGGCGATGAGTAAGATGATGATGCTGGCTTAATAGTTCGGCGCGAGCCCCTAGCCCCGAAAGAACAACATTAAAAACAGTTCCCGTAATACCAACGGGAACTTCCTGCGGCAGGTGGGCAACCTGAATTCCTTTTTGCGTAATAACGTTTCCGCTATCAACCTGCTGTTGGCCAGTCAGCACCTTCATTAAGGTGGTTTTCCCCGCGCCATTACGGCCAAGCAGGGCGATACGTTCACCTGGCTCCAACTGCAAACTTAAGCAATCGAAAATAAGCGGCCCGCTAAACGCAAGATTAATTTCCTGCAAACTGATTAAAGCCATTTGAATTCTTTCGTTTCCCGCGAAAATAAAGGCCCGGATCTAAAAAAAAGATACCGGGCCCTATTTTCGTTCTAGGTTATATCTTAACTACGTTTGTAGCCTGTTCACCTTTAGCGCCTTGTTCAATATTGAACTCAACCTGCGCGCCTTCAGCTAAAGATTTGTAACCTTCACCCTGAATTGAAGAATGATGCACGAATACATCTTTCCCATCTTCTGGAGTGATAAATCCATAACCTTTCTGATCACTGAACCATTTTACTGTTCCCTTTGCCATTGTTTGTTACCTCCTTCTTTTAAAATTTGTAAACCGTATTAGAAATCCATATCATCTTTACCTGCTAGCCTTTCGGATTCCTAACGTGGCAAACAATGACAAACAAAAAACCGTAAGGTCAGATATCCTGTCCTTGCGGCTAAGACTTCTAAACTTTTACTGAAATAAGTATACCACAATTACGCTATTTGTCAATGATTATTTTTTTTGCAGAAAAAACCGTGAATTTTAACACATTTCGCAACAGTCTACGGATATACCGGTAGAAACGTAAAATTTTGCGTCTCTACCGAAGCCGAGGACCGCAAGGCAAGCCCTTATTTGGCGGCGAATGTCGTTCCTATTACAAATTCCGGGTTTAATACCTTAACGTTGAACATTTTGACAAAATCATAATTAAAGTTTAAAAAAATGCAAGTTGTAACTTAGCGCGTTAGAAGCTTATGGAAGCTTCGCACCAAGTATGAAGATGCGTATTATCTGAAGGAGTATTATCTAAGGGGTAGGCAAAATCTATTTTTATTGAAAAACCTTTGGAAGGATTAAAACGCATGCCCCAACCCGCCCCTCTTAGGGTTCTAGTTTTTTGGTTGTTTGTTTGAGGATTTCGTAAACGGGTATTTGCCCAATCATAAAAAATCACGGTTCTAAGCGCGTTTGAGAGCGTTATTTTTGATAGAGGAACTTTTATATCTTCGGGAATAAAATAAACCGGAAATGACCATTCCCATGTCATTGAATAACCTTTATCTCCCGATGCTTCTCCCGGAGGATAACCCCGTACATTACTAATGCCGCCTATCTGAAATTGTTCTGTCGCAGGCAGAATATAAGGGCTAGATTGCAGTTGATTTTTCCATAATAAAGTGGAATTGAAAGGCATTCTTTGGAGCCGGATTAAACTCAAGGTATTCTTAATAAATTTTCCGCCTGAACCGTCACGAGATGAGCGCTCATCAACTTTTTTTAAACCTGCTAATATATTAGGGATCCCATAATCTATCTCATTTATAATTATGGTTTTTCCTAAGGCATCAGCTACGTCTAAATCCCATTCTAATTTAGCCACTCGCAATCTGTCGCGGTTTATCTCTTCTCCCGATTGGAAATTAAAATTATCTTTATAATCAAAACCGGCATTCAAACTTAAGGTTGTGCTTTCTCCATCAATTAAACTCTGAATAGCATAAATACTATATAATAGGTTTTTCCCTCTCGCATTCAAATCTTCACATTCTCTGCCCAACTTAAGTTTAGAGCGGCTGGTAAAAAACCCTAATTTCAAACCTTCATTAAGCGCAAGAAGATAACGCAGGTTGAGTAACCTATAATTTTCACCCTGGGCTATTTGATACTGAAATTCCAGAATATCACCCATTCCTAAAAGATTATTATGGGTAAGGGTAGTCTGCAGGGAATCCCGGTCAATATAGCGGGAACTATAATTATTCCAGTTAAACCCTATATGCATGGGCAGGCGATCTTCTACTTTTAAATGGATATCTGTGCTTAATAAATCTTTACCGGGGTTGAGCGTAGCTATGATATTGCGATCAGGTTGTTCATTTATCTTAATCATACTTTTCCTTAATAAATTATAATCAAGAGGCGACCCCTTTTTTAATATAATCATGTTTTTGAATAAAGAGGTTTTAAAATAACGATTACCCTTTATTTCTATATCTCCGGTGATTCCTTCTAGTACCTTAATTTCTAATATTGCTTCTTTAATCTTCTGGGGAGGTAAATACGCGCGTGAAGTAATATACCCCTTTCTTCGGTAGAGCTTAGTAATTGAGTCCGCTATCTCTCGCATCCCTTTTAAGGTAATCTCTTTATTTTCAAAACATAGAATAATATCATTGATTTCTTTTTCTGAAACAAGGGTTGTGCCGCTAACCACGATCTTCTTAATAAGAACCTTTTCTTCAGATACGGGAGGAGGGGTTATTTCCGGGGGAAGTTCCTTTTTTATGCTTGGCACTGGCCTTTCTTTTTCAATTTTTTCTCTCAATATCTTTTCCTGCTCAATGCTTTTTTCTGCTTTTTGTATTTTGGACGTCTCTTGAGCAAAAAGAAAAGTATTGTTTATAAAAACAATAAGAAAACTTAAAATTCCTATAAAAACTATTTTTTTCATTATCAATCCCATTTTTCTATTTATCCACCACTATCATTTTCGCCCCGCATCGTTATTATTTTTGCTTGAGTCTATCCTTGCAAAAGCGGGGGTGAGCAAAAGATATAATTATCAAATTATTAATGGATGAATTGATTTTTATTATAATAAATTATTACCTACAAGTCAATAATTTTTTTGCCACAATGCTATGGTTCGGCTTCCCCATAGAAACTGTTGCAAAATACCATAAAAGGTAATAGTTTAGCCCTTGGAAGTAATTGTGTCATTGCGAAGAGCCCCACCAGCGGTGGGGCGACGAAGCAATCTTGGTTTTAAAATTACTTCGCTTTGCCCGCAATCAGGTTGTGTCACAATGTCATTGTGGACTGTTGCAAAATGTTTTTTTCTGTCATTCCCGCGAAAGCGGGAATCCATAAGTTCTTTATTATACTGAGGTTATAGATTCCCGCTTTCGCGGGAATGACAAAATTTGGGCATTTCGCAACAGCCCCCTATAGCCGAAACCGTTTTGTAGGGGCTTGATTTACTTGTGGTGAGCCCTTCGACTTTGCTCAGGGTAAACTCCGCCGAATCATCAAGCCCGTCGAAATACTTCTCTCAAGTTGATTACGAAAGAACCTTTTTGTATTAAGAAAGTGGATTGCTAAAAACGGTAAGAGAAAGGGGTATCAATAACTATGTAGAAACGGGATGGGTTTTATTTAATCTCTCCTTTCTGTTTAATCTTTTCGCCTGCGGTTAAATAAATTGCTTCCTCAGATTTTGAGCCTTCTTCATTGTAAAGGGAAGTCATAACCTTTCCTTCAAAAACAATGACTACTGTGCAGTAATTACCTTTTTTATAACAATTTTTCCCATATTTTGGCATTATCAATTCTCCGGGAAACATTTCATTAAATCCATGTTCTGTTTCGGCCGTATTTGTCGTTTTTGCTTTTGTCTCAGACGAAGAAGTTCCCGCTGTTGTCTCAGATGAAGAAGTTCCCGCTGTTGTCTCAGATGAAGAAGTTCCCGCTGTCATTTCAGGCAAAGAAGTTCCCGCTACTATTTCAGACAAAGAGGTTACCGCTACCATTTCAGGTAAAGAAGCTCCCACTGTCATCTCAGGCAAAGAAGTTTCCACTGTCATCTCAGGCAAAGAGATAGATCCTCTTATTTCTATAGGCGACGTAGATATCATAATAAGCGGCAGAAGCACTTCAGGCGCTGTTGTAGGCACAGGTGAAAAAATATCGGCAATACTTGTAGGCGCGCCTATTAAAGAAAGGTTATAATTTCCGGCGCCTCCTCCGCCAAGAAGCGAATCTGTGGTAATGCTTACTGTCTTTCCAGTGCCTACCTCCTTATCACTAAATACCAAAATAGGCGTCAGGGTAACAGTTTCTGCTCCTACAACGCCTATGAGAGTAAGGCTATTATTATTAATGGTGGCTGTGGTATTACCATCATATATTTTATTATTAGCAGTAAATGAACCGCCAACCGTCAATTCTTTCTTGCTTACGGTACCGCTATAATTATTATAGGTAACTGAATAGTTGCTTTCTAAGAATCCGCCTGTGCCTGTGGGTGCGGACGGGGTTATTGCATAGCTCGCCCCTGCCGCGGTGGTGGCTGATAAGCCGGCGGTGTCTGGAGTTAAGGTTAGGCTGGTAACTGTTTCGCCGGAGATTTCACCGGAATGAGTAAAGTTAGTTGCGCTGGTTCCTATTGTTAAGGCAGTGCCGTAAATCTTAGTCGGGCCGGTGGCAGTTACGATTAAAGATTTTTGGGCGACGGTACCGTTATAATTATTATAGGTAACTGAATAGTTGCTTTCTAAGAATCCGCCTGTGCCTGTGGGTGCGGACGGGGTTATTGCATAGCTCGCCCCTGCCGCGGTGGTGGCTGATAAGCCGGCGGTGTCTGGAGTTAAGGTTAGGCTGGTAACTGTTTCGCCGGAGATTTCACCGGAATGAGTAAAGTTAGTTGCGCTGGTTCCTATTGTTAAGGCAGTGCCGTAAATCTTAGTCGGGCCAGTGGCAGTTATGGTTAGAGGTTTGGCAGTAATAGCGAAATTAGCTGAAACAAAAGTAATCGTGTAATTTGCGCCAGCGGTTAAACCATTTTGAATGATGGCATACGGGCTGTCAATAACATTTTCACCAGCCTCACGACTGAGCGCTCCACTAAAAAAATTACCGCTAACCAAATTACCACTGGTAACTGTGTAAGCCAAAATCGGATCAACAATGCCATAGACTTTGCTTTGACCAGCAGTAACTGTTACCGTAACTAAAAATTTACCATTAGTTAAAGTAAGTGCGCCGCTGATCACCGGACTAAGGCTTAAAATGACACCGTTGACATTATCAATCGTCAGATTAGGAATTGTAGCCGTCAATTCCGGCCCAGTTGTCTGAACATTAGTTCCTTTGTATTGCAGTGTGGCCGAAGCTCCATATGTTGGAGCCGCAGAAACTGTCGCAGTTCCTTCCAAAGAAAGAATACCATTTACTGTGATCGTATTTATGGTTTTTGCGCCAGATCCACCGAGTGTAAGATTATTATACGTTCCAGTCACTACAGTCTGGCCGCCAGTTGCATCATATTGAACCGTTCCACCCCAGGTTTTTCCTGTTGTTAATGGAGTAGCGGATGTGCTTTGTGTTCTTATTATGCCTGAATTAGTTATGTTAGTAACTCCTAAATCGAAAGTTGCCATGTTCAAAGTTCCCGCGCTTAAGGTAAGATTTGCGGCAGTAGTTGCGCCAAGAGCGGTTCCCCCATTGCTTAAGGCTAAGGTAGAATAAGTCTTTGCCGGTAAAGCGGAAGCCGTATTAGTAAAAGTAACGTTGCCCACACTGCTCGAAGTAATCACAAGGTTCGCGCCAGTGCCTGAAGTAATAATTGTCCCGCTATTAGCTAATGTTCCAGAAACAGTTATGGTATAAGTTCCAATAGTTAAGGTAGCGCCAGAAACAATAGTTAAATTATTCGTTGTCCTTGAAATATCAAATATAGGGTCATTGGAGACATTAGGAATAAATACATTATTAGAAACAGAAGGAACTGCTAAGCCGCTCCAGTTGCCAGCAGTCCCCCAATCTGTTGAGGTTGTGCCGGTCCAGGTAATAGTAGGAGCACGAAAATTGAAATAAGGATATGTTGAACCTCCTACCACTTCCCAAATGGTGTCAAAATCCCAACCAGAGAAGGTAGATTGGGTTTTCATTTGCGCCGTGGTTTTAGGCTCACCTTTTCCAGTGTCACTTTGACCGGTGGTTTGGTAGTCATAGTAAGAGTTGGTGACAGTACCAGACGAAGCTCCTACCAAACCGCCAATACCACCACCAGTGCCACTTACCACACCTATAGCATATGAGTTAGAGATCGAGCCTCTGTTAAATCCTATCAAACCACCAATATTATAAGTGCCACTTATCGCACCTGTGGCATAAGAGTTAGAGATCGAGCTTTCATTATCCCCTACCAAGCCACCAGCATTATCAGCGTTATTTATCGCACCTGTGGCATAAGAGTTAGAGATCGAACCCTCATTATACCCTACTAAACCGCCAACCAGGCTCCCATTGGTTACCGCGCCTGTGGCGTATGAGTTAGAGATCGAACCGTAATTCCTTCCTACCAAGCCACCAGCATTGCTCCAACAACCCGTTATCACAGTGGCATATGAGTTAGAGATCAAACCGTGATTTTCCCCTACCAAACCACCAACATAGTAGTCGCCCGATACTGTCCCAGTAACATAGGAATTGGAAATCGTAGAATTACTTTCGAGATAAGACGCTAAACCACCAATATAGAAAGACCCAACCACACTAACATTTATTAAACCAATATTTTTAATCTCCGCGGAATTGCTCGAAGTGCCCACAAAATTAAATAACCCTAGATTATCAGCAGAGTGTTTATATAACCCAGTTATAGTTTTATTATCTCCATCAAATATGCCAGTGAAAGTTCCCACCGGCGTCCACCCCCTGGATTGTGTTTCCGAAGCATCAATATTATTGGCTAATTTATATTGCCCATCGAGGTTATTTTGCATATATTGCAGGCCGCCTACTACATTAGAAACAGAGAAAATCAGCTGATAGTCTCCAGAGGTTTCATTTCTTGAGAAGAGAGAGTGATAGTTAGTTTTTAAGGTGGTTACGCTAAAACTTGCGCTGGTTGAAGTGTAGGTTTTATCAGTAGTAGTGGAAGAGTAAAGTTCAAAAACGTTTACGCCAGTTATATTACCATCTAAAGTAGTGGTTTCTCCGGTATAAAGTGTAAGGTTGTAGTTATTGCCGGTTAAAGAATGGGTGTTCATAATGATTTTGCCAGTTTGATTGGCATCTGAATCTGCGTTTAAAGTGGTATTACCTGTAAGATTAACATTGCCAATAAAATTGATATTGACAGTATCATTGATGATTCCGCTAATATCGCCCAAGATGCCTACAGCATTATCTATGTTTTTTAAGTAAGCAATACCTACTTCAATTGCGCCTGTTGAAATAAAACTATACGCCTCTTCGTAAAGAATTTGGGTATAGATATATCCTTCATTGGTAATTATTCCAGTAGCTTTAAGAGTGAGTGTATTAATAGAGGTAAGTCGCGCTTCTTTATGGATGAGAATATTTCCTGAGAGGGCTTCAAGACCAAGACTTGCATCTTGATTATAAATTATCGCGCCCCATTCGCTGACAGCTGAAAGCTGATAGCTGAAAGCTGATTCCGGAGGCCCTCTAAGCATTATGCTTGTGCCTATTCCTTGACTCTCTAAAATTTCAAAATCGCCTTGAGTTTTAGATAACTTGATAAGCCCCGCGTTAAGATTTAAAGGAACGCTGAAACTTCCAAATTGTTTGGCGGTAATTCTTATTTCTTTTGCCTGGATAATCGCGAGCGTGGTTATATTAATAGGAAAAGAATCTTGAAGTGTTTGAACATTATCCGCCTTAATTTCTACTAAGCCGTCAGAAAAAATAAAGCCATCCTGAAACATATTCTGGCTGAAGATATGGATACCTGTGGTGAGCGAAATCGAACCATTGATTAAGACAGGGGCTTGTTCGGCCTGAGTTGCAATCAAACTGCCTTTATTGATAAAGGTGTAATCCTTAACCTCTATTTTAATCTGGCCTGCTTCAATTATACCGGTATTAATCACAGGAGCGCCTTCGGCCTTTAGCTCTATTTCACCATTACGAATATCTAAAGACCTTGCCTCGATTACCCCGGAATTATTTATCGCGTAATCAAAAACATTGTTTAAGGCCTTGGCAGTTAAAATTATTTTCCCGCCAGAAGCAGTAATCTTTCCGGAGTTCTTTATGCTTGAGGTTATTCTTTGGCCGTCTAAACCAAAAATTGCCTCTTTCACCGGCTCGTCTATTACTACTGAGATATCTCCAAAGTCATCTAAATTTAAGACCGTCTTTTCACCAGTTGCCAAAACTATAGTTCCTAAATCCGCCTGAATAATTCCGGAGTTTTCTATCGCGGAAGAAAGCAGGCAGACGTAACCGCCGTTTGCTACCTTAATTTCTCCTTGGTTAAGAATGTAACCATTTTTTATATCTTTAAAAAAGTTATAATTATTTTTTAAGAAATCTTCATTCGAAATATTTAAGGTTGAGGCGATAATGCTTGCCGTGTCTACGCGGCAGTTTTTCCCAAATAAAATACCATTGGGATTGACTAAGAAAAAGACTCCGTTGCAGGTTAGGCTTCCCAAGAGCTGGCTAACCGTGCTTCCTGTAACCCTGTTTAAAATTTCGCTTTTTATATCCGGCAAATTTACAATTACAGATTCGTTTTGTTTAATATCAAAAGATTTATAATTAATGATTGCTTTCGCGGAGGCATTTATTTTTAAAGTGGTGGAATCCGGACGCTCAAAATTTACATCCCCTGAAACAACCTCCCCTACTTCCGGAAGGGCAAAAACACCGTGGCTGGTGGGGGAAAAAACAAAAAGAGCCAGGCTCAATAAAACAAAAAGAACCCTTTTTAATATAAAATATTCTTCTTTTAAATTTTTTTTATTCATTTTTCTACCTATCTATAAAATAAAAAGCCCCATTCCGAAGAACAGGGCGACAAAGCATTTGCCAAATTTTATTATTCTGTATAGATACGAGGCATTCAGACTGTGTCACAATTCCATTTTTGTGTCATTGCGTGGCAATCTTTCTCGATGGAGAATATCAGAAAGATTGCTTCGCTTCGCTCGCAATGACACGTATTTTGCCATTGCGACACAGTCTGATTGCCTCGTATCTACAAATGACTCGAATTACTGTAGCTATCCTACAACAAAAAACCCATTCTATCAAATCATAGAATGGGTTCCATAAACCCTCTTTACATAAAATAGGCTTATGGTTAGGCTACAGTATCTCTGCAGTCTTTCTTCGGCAACTGGCTATCCTTCCCGCCGCATGGCGGAAGAGGACCCTATAGCTTTGCGTCCCATCCTTTCGGATAGTTTGCTATTATCGTAAAGACAGAAACATTTAAAAGAACGATCTCAAATCACACACTGACTCCATAAATGGTTTTCTCATTCCACAACTTAAGTATAACATATATTTAATTGTTTTTCAAGGGTAGACCTGTCAAGAGCGATTGAAATCATGCCTTCACTGGCAATGTCCAATCTGACTAAATCCCCTATTTAATAAAAGCGCTTCCAATTACTCTTTGGACATTTCTTTGAAGATATACTTTGAACTATAGTTTGCTATTATCGTAAAGACAAAAGTTGGCTCTTTCCTAAATAAAGTGGACATATTTACATAACAGGTTGATAATAATAAAGATAATGAAAAAATAACCTATGGTTGATATAATATGGGAAAAAGGAGGCCATAGACAATGAGCATAAAACAAATATTAAAGATTCCTACAAGATATAAGATTACTAGATTTGAAGAAACTCCTAAAGACATTAGAGATTTACATTGAGCCATACAAAAATAAAAAGGCGATTTGTTCTGGCTGCGGGGAAATCCATAAAAAAGGTTATCACGGGACAGAGGAAATGAAAGTGCGTGATTTGCCTGCGTGCGGACGAAAGGTTTATTTGCATATAAGTAAGAGGCGGTATAAATGCCCGAAGGATGAGAAGATTTATGTTGAACGTATTGACTGGATTAAAAAAAAGAAGATATACCGATCGATTTGCTAAAGAGGCTTATCGTTTAACGGCAATTACGACAAATCTTGAAGCAGGGTGGTATTTAGGCGTCGATGATAGCAGTATTTAGGGACTGTTGCGAAATGCTTCGGAACCGTCATTCCCGCGAAAGCGGGAATCCAGAAACCGAAATGCTCGTCGACGAAAATTCATAGATCCTCCGGTCAAACCGGAGGATGACAGCTTGGATGCATTTTGCAACAGTCCCATTTATCAAATGGATAAAGCGATATTAGAAGAATTATTTAAGAAGCAATTAACTCCAACTCCGGCGTCGGTAAATATTAGTGTTGATGAAGTGGCGTGGAAAAAATATCATCGGTATTTGACGAATGCAATTGATATAGATAAAAAAGTTTTAACATGGAACGCTAAGGGGCGCAAAGCTGAAGTACTGAATAAATATTATGAATCTGTGGGCAAAGAGAATTGCGCGCGGATTGAATCTGTGGCGATGGACGGAGCTAAAACATATATTAGTTCGACAAAAGATTATGCCGTAAACGCGCTAATTGTTTTAGACCGGTTTCATGCCACGCAGAAAGCCAACAATGCCGCGGATCAAGTTCAACGGGACGAATTAAGTAAAGCTCGAAAAAATGAAGATGAAGAATTAGTTGAATTAACAAACTGCAAGCAAAGGTTTATATTATTAAAAAATAGAAGTAAATTATCGGATAGGCAATCGGCAACATTAACGAGACTGTGTGAGATTAATCAGCCGATTTATAAAACGTTGCTTCTTAAAGAAAATTTTCCGCAAACATATTTTTTGAATACAGTCGAGGAAGCTAAAAAGCATCTACAGGAATGGACTGAGCAGGCGCTATCAAGTGGATTGAAACCGTTTATCGAATTAGCCCATAGTGTCGCGGAAAAAACGCAATATATTCTCAATTGGTTTATAAAAAAATCAGTTCGGCTATTTCGGAAGGATTCAACTGTAAAATTAAACGGCTTAAGCGTATGGCTTATGGATATAGAGATGTTTATTATTTCAGATTAAAAATCCATCAACATTGTGGCTATTTAAATCCAAGAAGATTCCACTTTATTTAGGAAAGAGCCCACCTTAATTTACTTCTGAAAGCTGAACTGTTACCTATTTTGTGTCTATTTTGTGTTTTTACGTGTTTTATGTGTTACTTTAAATTAAAGAATAGTGGCAATTAACCACATTTTTCCCTATAACTCCCAACTCTTTAGAAGTAGAGATAACCAGCCCGCGGATATCTTTAAAGCGCGAAATCTCCAGCCATTTTATTAAAGAACTAACGCGCCCATAATCAATAGTCGAAGATAACTTTATTTCAACAGGATAAATATTTTTACCGGTCTCGATCAAGAGATCTACTTCTAATCCATCCGTACTGCGATAATAATAAAGCGAGCAAGGATCCGCGAACGCGGAGAATCGTTTATAAAATTGCGAAACACAAGCCGTCTCAAAGAGCGAACCGCTCATCGGCCCCTCAAGCGCATGCTGCTCGTTCACAAGCCCAACAAGATATGAAACAATTCCCGTATCGACAAAATAACACTTGGGCGCCTTAATAATTCTCTTACCAAAATTCTTATAATACGGCATCAAAAAAAAGATAAGCCCGCTTGCCTCTAGAATCGTTAACCATGATTTAATAGTAGGAACTGAAACTCCGATATCCCGCGAAAGCGTTGAACAATTAAGCTCCTGAGCCGTACGCGCGGCCAGAAGCTTAACAAATCTCTCAAAATCATGGAGATTCGACTGCTTTATATACCCGCGAACATCTCTATCTACATAGGTCTGCAGATAACTGGAAAACCAAAGCTTACGAGATACTCTCCTATTAAGCACTACTTCCGGGTATCCTCCCTCTAAAATCCACTTACCAAACGGTATAACCTTATCAGGAAGTTTCTTAGCATGGAAAAGATCGTTTATAAACCACTCTGCCTCGTTTAATTGAAACCGCATATTCTTCTGCATCTCTTCCAAAGAAAAGGGGAACAAATGCAAAATCGCAATGCGGCCAGCTAAGGTTTCGCTAATACCTCTCATCAATGCCCATTGTTGAGAGCCTGTTAAGACCCACTGTCCGGGTTTTTTATTATTTTCGATACGAGCCTTAATATAAGACAAAAGCGCGGGAGCATTCTGAATTTCATCAATTATTACAGGGGGCGGGTATTTTTCTAGGAAACCACGCGGGTCTTCTATGGCCAGCGAACGCACATCTATTTCGTCAAGAAGCACATAATTATATCCTTTAAGAAAAGATCTCGACAAAGTCGTCTTCCCTGACCTTCTGGGGCCGCCGATAAAAACAACAGGAAAAGAATGAATGGCCTCATTTAATATTTTTTCGATCAAGCGTTTTATGTACATACTTGCTATTTTAAAGTATAACTTTAAATTGTCAAGAGCTTTCTTTCCTTTAGTAGGGGCCGGATTTATCCGGCCCGAAAATATGTCTCGACGGGCTTGATAAATCAAGCCCCTACTAATCAGATAAAAAACAGGGTTTTCAGTGTAAGCTATTTAGCTAACTGGACTGGAGTATGGATTGCTGGATTTATCTAATCGCTGAATAAACACTATCTGAAAACTGAACCCTTGAAAATTTTTCCAGTCAAAATTGGCAAGTGAGCTGCTAACCGTTGATTGTAAATTGCTAATTTTCATCCGCGGCATAAAATTTGGAACTTGACTAAAATTTATCCCGCCTTTTTTCGCGGCTATAACCGCGGAACTAACTGTTGCATTAGTCGATTGGCTTAAGTCGCCGCTAAGCCTGCCATTATTTTGCAATAAGGCTATCCGGCAAATCGCGCTAAAGTATTCCTGATCGCCTAATTGACCGCCTAATTTAGAAGTTAAATTCCAAAAACATGGGTAGTTTTCGCGAAAATAAGATTGGTTTGTTTCTGAAAGATTCCCGGCTAAAACAACCCAGTCAGTTTGCCCAGGCAGCTGCTGGCCGATTTTTTCATTGGCCCGGCCGTTAGTAAAATCATTAATTTTTTGTTTTAATTTCTCGCCTTTTTCCGCGCATTCATCGCCATCACATAAGACAACTATGGTATTGAGCATTTTTTTGCCTGGCGCTGAAGGAAAATTCCAGCGGCTAAGCTCGTTTATCACGCTTTGAGTAATGATACCGTTAGAATCTTCAATAGTCCAAATTTTTTTTATGGCTTCTTTAACCAGCTGTTTCTTTTTTTCATATGAATCGGCGCGTTTCCATTGCTCCAAAGTTAATAAAGGGTGGGCAGAACCGCCTACTGCCATCAACCCTAAATTAAGATTAGGGTTAGACGGCGAGCATTGCAGAAACATTTGCGAGATGCGGTCCATTATTTGGGTAAGAGTTGCCTGTAAAACAGGTTCAGATTGAATCGTGCCGGAGACATCAATTACTAATATCAGGTTTTGCGCTATGCCGGGCTTTTCTTCCTCATCCCCCTCTCTTTCAAAAAGACGCGCGTAATTGCCGCTAGCCAATGCTTGAGGATTTATTTTTTTCCCGCCATGGCCGGTGTATTCTTTTTCTTGGTGAGCAGTTGTTTCTGGTGAGAACTTTCGGCGATATTCTTCTAACCAATAATCCGATACTAATGTTTCAGGCCCTATCTCCGCGCCATAATTACCGGTTAAATTTTTTCTATCGTCAACGAAATCATCCGGCGTAGCAGGCATTCCCTGATTATCGGACGAGCTTTGAGTCCGCGGTTCAGTTAAATCTTCTACAAATCGTATTCGCGGCCGGACGTTTAAGCCGCAAGATACGGGAATATCAATTATGTTACCGCTTGAATCATGGCTATTTAGTGAACGTTGTATTAAATAATTCCCTGGCTTGATATCAGCGAAATACTTTAAGGGATCGTTAAATAACTCCGCGGCAATTTGTCCTATCTCTATAGATTTTTCGATTATATATTCTTTTAATTTGTTGGCAATAATTCTTGCTGATTGCTCCAGATTATCCCATCTTTGCCATGGTAATTGAGATGCTGTTATGCCTTGGTTATTTAAGTATATGGCTAAGGCGTTAAAAATATCAAATGCCGCAGCGCCATAAGGATCATCGCTTCTTCCTTTAAGCCGAGCAAGATCTTTTATTAAATTTGTATTCATGTAATCAAGTGGAGTTTGTTTATTGAATATCAAGGGAAATAATTGGGAATAAATTTCCACGTTTGTTTCTATGCGCTTTCTAATCTCCGGGTCAATGGCCCTGCCTATTGCAGGAGAAATTTTTGCCAAGGTATCAGTAACATAATGGCCAAATTCATGGAAAGCAATATTGTCTTGTTCTGCTTGGTCTTTGCCGATATTAGCCACAACTAAGAATTTGCCGTTGTAATAACCAGCTCCTCCATCAATAGGCGGCCGCTTAAGCATGATTATCCGCGGCATTACATTATCAGGAAAAACCTCAAAATAGTTATCCTTTAATAAGCTTTCTAAAACGCCGCGATATTTATGCATATCCCAGCGCCGAATTATTTCTTGCGGATAGCAAACAATCAGCGCCAAGGTTTTTCTTCCTTGCGAATCACGTTTATCACAGATAATACTTGTTCTTAAATCTTCTAGATAAATATCCTGCCTTAGAAATAGTTCGCTTAACCGGCTGTGCCAGCTCTCTAAATTTATAGCGCTTTTAACCGGAACATTAACTAACTCATTAAATTCCTCAATCAAATCAGCGAGCACGATATCCGCTGTCGCGTAAATATCTTTAATCCGGGTTAATAATTCCGGATTAATCTCACCCCGGCTTAATAACGCGCTAAGAGGAGTAAGCAGTAAAGCCAATTTGGTATATCTTTCCCGCGAGGTTAATTTATTCGCCTCTTGTTCAAATAAATTTAACAATTCCATAAATTCGCTTTGTTTAAGTTGAACATTCTTCTGGAGCGCGTCTATTCCTGCTTGGCGTTCTTTTTCCTTTTGAAAAATTATCGCTGTCGTTTTTTCTATTTTTGTCCAGCGTTCTGTTCCTAATGCTTTAACTGTCTCAACTATACTTGTTAAATTTTGTACAGCCATTTGCTCTAACTCCCGGACAGGAATTTCCCTACCGGCAACTTCATAATATTCACTTCGTTGGTTTGGCGCTAAATTTATATCCGGGCCTAATTCTTTTTTGCGCTGTTCGTATTGTTTTGCCCGTTGGCGGATACCGCTTAAAATTTCCCTCATTTCAGGGTCATCATATGTTTTAAGCGGTTCATCTATGTATACCGGGCAACACTTTGCCGCTATTGATGCGGGTAAGACAAACCGGCTGGCGCCAAGGCCAATGCCGCCATAACGTTCCGGCGGATTATAGTTAAGCCAGATTTCCACGTCGGCTAAGTCAATTTTTAAGTTTTTACCGTCTGGTGTTTCCAAGTTAAAGGTAGTTTCTCCACGGGCAATCACGTCAAGAAACATCTGGTAATTGCCGTCACTATTGCCCTCATCAAGCAGAATACGCATCCGCGAGGAAAGCGCTAAGCCGGTTTTTAGCTGTTTACCTCCAACTTTTCCTATACTAGCTAAAAAATTAGCTATACGTAATTCTATGCCTTCACCCATAGACAAACCTAACCCCAGTTCTTCAATGTCCATTTTACGATGAATATTAACCCGCAAAAGAGGCTCACCGGTGATTCGGCTTATCCAATAAGCTAAAGTAGTCTTACCTACCCCTGTTTCACCCGGCATTACAATAATCCTTGAGGGTACAAGTTTACCGGTTGCTGTTTTTACTGGTTGGCCCGCTTCAATTATTGATACCACAGCCTCTTTTAGGGCTTGAGCAGGATACATAAATTCCCGAATGCCTACCTCTTCCGGCGGCAAGGCATAGGGTAAGTTTTCTTCAGCAAGGTTAAGAACGGTTTTACCAATACCGCTTAAAAGATATTTAGTAATAACTATGCCATTCCCCTTTAATTGAACGCTTAATCCCGGAGACAGGGTTTTTGTTTTTCCTTTCAGCAATTGATTTTTTTTTATTTTATACGCCTGCTTCGGGGTAATTACAGTATAAACCGCGCCGTCAAATTTAGCTGTGATACCGTCAGGAAAGTCTACCCGCTGGATTTCTTGGGAAAAGCTAGCTTCCATTGAGTATAATTGCCGGGATAGTTTTTGGTTTTCCACGGTCATCTCTGCCAGAAGATTACGGCAATACTGAAAAATATCCCGGGCATCGCAATCAGCCATCCTTCGGGTTAGAACGTCTTTAACAATAATATTATGCAGAAAAATTTTACGGTCCTGCGGGCATAGCCCGCGTAGATAAACGTTGCGGCAAGCTTTTAATACATACCAAAGTGGATTATCGTTTATTTTACCATCACTATCTTGGTCCTGTTGTTTGTAAAGCTGAAGACGCAATGCCACTTCAAACATCTTAAGTAATGTAAATGCCTGCCTTTCTTCAAAGAGCCTATTCTTACTGTAATCTTGCGCTTTTTCAGCAATATCCTTTAGCAAAGAAACTTCTTCTAATGTTATTGCCGGATACAATTGCGATAAAACAGCATACCACTCATCATCGTCTTTAAATGCCGGCAAGCCGATTTTACGGAATCGGTTAACAAACGGTGAAGTGAGTTTATCCGGTTCAGATGTTATGGGAATAATCGTAATCCAGTTGGGTAAAAAATGAATTACCGGCTCTTGATTGGCGCGGCTACGCAGAACCGCCTGCCGGGAGGCAATAACCTCATTGATACTGGTTAATTCCGCGATAGGGATACTTTCTACGTTAGGAATAACAATTATCCGCGGTTTACGCTGTTCGCCTGTTAACTGGCTTAGTTCTTGTTTAGTAAACATCCACCGACCGATAATACCCCGCTTTGGCTCATATTTTCCCGTGCTTCGGCAAATTCCATTATCATTCATTTCTCCAAATTCAATTGAATCGCCTTCTAATAACATTGAGGCGGTTACACCGTTATGGCCTTCCGCAATTTCTTGTTCGCGATTGGTAAGCCGGCAAACTAATTTTATAAACTCTACGCCTACCCCCGGAATCTGCTCAATAATCATTATTTGCCGGCCAACAGTATCTAAAATCCGTTTAAACGCTCGAGCCTTTCTTGTTATTGTTTCTGATTTTTCAAGGTGAGCGGTTTCCTGCCGGTTAACTGCCATAAGGTCAACGGGCAAGGAAATTATTTGATAATCCGGCTCGCTGTATTTAGGAAAAATTGAACGGATAATTTCTTGAACTTGTTTTATTTCCGCTTGATCAGTTAAGCCTTCGCTATAATTTACCGCGATCGCTTCATAGATATCAGTTAGCCGCGCGTTGGTTATATCTTTTAACCATAATACCGTATCAATTAAATCCCGCGGACTGATTGTTTGCTTGCGAGGATGCTTTTGGCTCATACAAATATGCAATTGAGCGATATTTTCTTTTATGCCGCCGGATAATGGCGTTCCTTCCAAATAATAATCAATTAAGGCGCGGGCGTCAGGCAATGATAATTCATTATCCACCTGGATTATGCCGCTATAGGCGTCAACTTCATATAACGGCGGCAGGCGGCCATCGGTAATAAAATGGCGGTTTTGAGTAATCCGCAGTTTAAAGTTGGGATGTTTGGCGATAATTTTTCCTTGCAGGCCGGGAAAATAATCACCTAAATCTATTTGGCTAGCCGTGCTGACTTTTATTAACCAGCGCATCAACCGGCCGCAAGATTCGCTTACCCGGCCTTCATCAAAAACAAACGTGCCGCCTTGGCTGTAAACGCGTAAAAAAGGAAGCAAATATTGGCCTTGTTTAGATTTACGTAAAACATTTAAGACGATCTCTCGATCATTTTCTATAATGAATCCGCCTAATAAATGGCTTAAATCTATGCCTTGAAAAGCGCCTTGTTCATGGTAAATCTCGCCTAGCGCCCGAGATAAATCCCTGCGGCCGCCAGTTTTATTTCCACCGGGGTCGCCTTCGAAACAAACCGGAATGCCGCTTTCATTAAATAACAATTCGCTGAATTGTTGAGTTAAAGTTGCCTGTAACGGCGCCTGCAGTCTTAATAAATCATCCTCGCCGCTGGGCAAAATAAATCTGTATCGTCCGTAATCATCTATTTTTTTAAAATCAACGTAAGCGCTAAGCTCGCGCGAGCGCACTGTTTTATTTTTGTATACAGCGTTAATGACAAAATAAACCTTGTCATTATCTTTAATTATATCGCGTTGATATTTAACTTCGCTTAAATCTAAACCTATAGCGGTTAAATATTCTTGACGATAATTCTTGCCTTGTTTTCCGTCTACCCGTTGGTTAGCCGGCCGGTCATCGCGGGCTAAACCAATGCCTAAATAATGGTACGCTAATATTTTAAGGATATCTTCATCTAATTCCGCGTTGGAGGCAATAAGTTGCTTAATCTTAGCTATAAAAGCTTTAAGCTGGGCGCCTAAAAACCGGTTATGCGGGTATAGCCCCGCGATTTTTTGTTTTTCATAGAGATTGTTGGCTTCAATCGCCAATGTTTCTGCCAATTGCTGAATCGCGGAACTGCATAGGCTCTTAGCATCAGATAGCTCCCGGCTAACCTCTTGCTTGATCCATTCCGCGTCACTTTGCGCGGTATCAGTAATGTTTACAGTCCAAAATCTATCCACATCAGCCGGATGCAGGGTTATTTTTTCATTTAAGGCAATTATTCGTAAAGTTAAATTATCAGGCTTATATCCTATAACAAACCGGCAAAAATCTTCCTGCTCGCCGTTAGCCAGCTGGTTAATATCTTGGTTTAAGGTTTTGCCGGTAGCTTGTTGATATTCTTGAGCTAACCGTTTATACACCCCTGCTTTAGTTATAGCTTCAAACGTATTATTAATAAATTCATTATTCAATAATTCTTCTACCGGCAGGTAATTAGTCTGGAAAAATTCATTTAAAAAAGGGGAGACTTGCGGGTCAATTTCTAAATATCCGGGAAGATAAGCTATACAAGGTTGATTTGTTAAGCGCGCCTGAAAAATCAAATCAGCCAGGACCCCTAACTGGCTTATCAAAGGATCTGTTAATTCAGCCCGTCCCTGCCCGCCGATTAAACTATCATTGCTATGGAAATAACTAAGTATTCTGATTTTTTCCTGTAAACCGGCGATATTCGGTTTGATTTGTTGTTGTATTTGTTGAGCGCTTAAACGGTAATCATGCAGAAGAAGAAACGGGTCTTTAACTATTTCAGGAGGTATATCACGGATAAATTCTAAAATTTCACTTACTTTAGGTGGATCCAAATTGCCGTAATGTTGTTTTATTATATCCCTGACTAAAGCAATACTTGAGTTATTTTCCCAAAGCCGCGTCAATACTGCGTCTAAAGAAAAATTAAAAGCCTTGTCCGCGCCCCAATGCCTATTTTTTATCAACCAAAAGAATACGCGGCAGAACCGTTTGATTTCTCGGCGCGTAACCTCTCTTTGTGAGTTAAATTTCCGTTCGGCTACTGAATGGCGTAAACTGTTAAAGATATCCGCCAAAATATCAGGATACTTAACTGCCTCTCCCTTAAGAACTACGCCGGCTTTATCAGCAAAGCTCGCGAATATTTTTTGGACAATGATTTTTTCGTCAGAATCAGAAGCTTCCATGCAATAAGTCGCGGCCAGGCTATTTCTTAACAACTGTGGTAAATCTTCCCGATTGTTGCCGGTAAGAAAATACATATTTTGGCCTAATTTTATTATTTGAGGAGCGCTATCTTTAGAGAAAGCGGGATATTCGGTTTCTATCCGTTGTCCGCGGCCTTGCGCTATAAACCAGAGCCACTGCAAGAAAGATAGTCTAGTATCTGCTTCGTTAAAAATATGCCCCTGATTATCTTGGCTGATCAAGCGCCGAAACTTTGGCCGGCGTAATTCTAAACTTAAGGCGCCATTTTGCGCTATTGCCAATCGCCCCCAGAATAAACTTAAATCCGTTTTCCGATTAAGCGTAAAATCCTGAATTGAACAACCAATCATCTCCAAAAATAATTGAGAAATCGTAGTTTTGCCTTCTCCGGAAAGCCCCTGTAAAAACATTATTTTCGCCGGGGCGTATTTATATGCCCTGGCTGCCAAACATAATATCCGTTTCTCCATTTCAGTAAGAAAATACCCATCCTTTTTATCTGATTTACCCAAAGATTCTTCCACCACCGCGGTAAAATCAACTGATTCATTTCTTTGTTTTATCTGTCTGGCAGTTTGAGCGAATTGGCTGTTAGAAGCGATATCTATCCGAACACCATTCATAATTACCGCGGTAATATCGTTTTCCAATACAACCTTTAAATCTAAATTGGATTCAGCATTTATCCGAAGAATTTCTTTCAATTTTTCTAGAGACGGCGCTTCAAGCGTTGGCGAGAATTTAGCCGATAAATGCAGATAGGCTTCTTCTCGCGCTAATTTTTCCTCTATTGCTGAACCTTGTTCACTTAAATGGCCGCAAATATAATAAGCGATTTGGACGATATCCTGAATATTTACTTTGTTTCCCAATGCCCAAAAATCTTTAGCTTTGTCGTAAACCGTATCCGTTAGGAAATTTATTGTTTCCTCGCTTATTTTTTTTTCCTTAAAGGTAATACCTTTAAGGTATTTTTTTAAATCGTTGACTTTTTGTTTGCGCCCGTCTTCATCTTCGTTGTAGTATAAATGACACCCCATCCCGCGGTCTAAAAATGCCTCATCGTTTATTTCCGCGCCTAAAATGATAACTATAAACAAATTATCAGGGAAATTTTCTTCTTCAGGCAATCCCTGGTTTCTATCTTTAGCCCTAGAAAAACTCGCCCGGCGTTCCAGTACGAATTGATGCAACCGCATTCGCGCTTGAGCCGGTAAAAATTCTAAGTTTTCTAACAGCGCGTATATCCGTTTATCAGGGTTTTTACGCGCGGTATCTATTATCCTGCTAATAAACCCATCCACCCAGGCCATTCCTTCTTTGTCCGGCAGGCTCTGGCCAAAAAACTCTTCATCAGTAGAAAATCCGCTTAAGGTTACCGGGAAAATCATATTTTTCTCATCTTCAGCCAGCGTCTTAAATACCAAATCAGGAAACATTTCTTTGCCTAAAAAGAAAAACAAGGTTTCCCCAAAAGCGCGGGCGCGAGCGGCCGCGGCGTTAATTATTTTTTTCATGGAAAATTCTTTATTGATATCCGGTAGTTGAGAAATATCCGCTCTTTCATTTATCCACTCAAATGTGCCGTAATCAAATATTCGGGGAATATTAAATAAGTTTATTTCCTGACTGCTGGCTATCGCGGCTTCATTAAATAATTTTTTGTAAGTAGGGTGCCGGAATAAGGTAAGCAGGATATTTATAAATTCCTGACGGTCAGCAGGCGCGATAAACCGGCTATAAGCGGTCCATGCGCTAAGAATAAAATGAGGAAATACTTTTCTTATGGCGATCTCTTTGTCTTCCAAATTAATTCGGTTGAAAATAGTATTAAATCGGTTGCTTTCGCGAAACGCGATTTTAGCGTATCCGCCGATTTTTCCCGTTCCTTTAGCTGATAATATGGCTTTCCCAATGTCTATGCCCAACTGCTCAATAAGCGCTTCTTTTTCGTCTCCCAAAGTAAAGCTATGGTTTAATAGCTTTAGAAGAAAATCCTTTAAGCCAGTGTATCTAGATTGATTCAAAGGAAGAAAATAATTGGGGTCTTCTATTAATTGATTTAATAAATTCGCGCCGAAATTAATAAAATCATTATTATAAACTATTTCCTCTGTTGTCTCGGGAAATTGTAGACTAATTTTAAAAAATAAACTACGCCATTCTTTTTCGTTCTCTTCTTGGAGTTTTTTGATATTTAACGGCTGTTCTAAAAATTCAAGCCCAGAAAGCGCAGAACTACTTTGATTATTAAATAATCGTTTTAAATTTAAAAGCCGGTAAGAAGTAGGGCTCTGACCGGCTTGTTGCTCGTTTCCCTCTTTCTTTACTACCGCGGTTTTCGGGCCTTCGGTTGTTTCTTTGCCGAGAATTTTTTTAGCGGCTTCTATTAAATCTCTCTCACTGTGCAACGTGGTAAAATCATTTTTTTGTATGATTTCGCAAAAATTTTCCCAAGGGAGTTGATAAATTGTTGACAATAAATTAAACGCCAGTAGTCCATCTCCAGAGCTCGGATTAAAAATTGGCTGAACATCTAAGGGGACACTGTGCTCCGATTGCATATGATCAATATAAGCCTGTTGTTTTATTGCTATTGCCGCGGATAACTGCGCGTATTTTCCAGAATCGGTTCTGGGAGGAGGAATAAAAATAAGATTATTAAAGTAAGAATTTCTGGAAACATTATTTTCCTTAATAATCTTAAATAAAATATTAGACGGGATTCCATCCAATATTGCTTGCCACTTCTTTATTTTCGTTTCCTTATCAGCTGAATGCGGTCTAAAATCAGGATGCCTTGATAAATAAGCGTCTAACTCATTACGCACTAATTGTATCCAAGTAGAATTCTCTGAAGAAACAATCGCGGGAATTAATTCCTTTAATGCCTCAG
>CAKKQB010000021.1:15322-55324 GCA_919901915.1 Omnitrophica bacterium GWA2_41_15 | reverse complement strand
AGGGTTTTTAGGGAGGGTTTTTAGGGTAACTTGACAAACCTAAAAATATGGTATACTTATAATAGAAGTTAATATTTAACAACTTATTGATAAAGGCAAACTAGCAGTAATGCTGGGGCGCAAAGCGACAGTTCCGATTGTAAAATCGGAAGGCTGCGTTGCCAAAAAGGAAATTGATTTTTCCAGCCCTGCAAGAGTTTACCTTGCAGGGCTTTTTTATTTTACGTCACTTCGGTTTTGAAAGACCAAAAAAGGGAAGGGAGGTGGTAACGCGGAAGAAAAAAGGTAAAATTAATTATTTACATTTCGTGAGTGGATAAGGTTGCATAAGAAAAGGAGGAAAATAAAATGAAAAATAAACTTAGTACAAGAGTAGTAGCAGTAATTACCGTTGTGCTCTTTTTGTTCGCAAATATTTCCTTGGGTTGGGCAAAGTCAGACGAGCAGAGGACAAGGGAAAGGAAGCTGTATCAGGGCTTGGCATGGGGCTTGGGGGCTGCGGCTCTTCGCGGCGCATATGTTGGGCAGAAGAACAAAGATCTTGGTTTAACGGGTGTAAATAAAATAAAATTTTGGGGGAATTTTGGAAGTAACGTGGGAGCAACAGCAAGAGGACTTAGAAGCGGCTTGGGAACAACAGTAAGAGGACTTGGAAGCGGCTTGGGAGCAACAGCAAAAGGAATCAGCCACGTTCTTACAAGGCCTACAACAATAGGCACGATTGGAGGCGCAGCCGTAGGTTATTTAGCTACAATGGGAAAAGATAGAAAAACTAAAACAGCTGCTATAGCTGCCGGAGCTGTTGTGGGAGGCACTATAGGTTTTATGAAAGGCGGACAAATAAAATTAAAGAAAAAGAACGCCGCATTAAAGAAAGATCTTGCCGTATCACATAATGATGCTTCTAGGTTCGCAAAGACTGCCCTTGATTTTAGGACTGAAAATAAGGACTTGAAAACTGGCATAAAGGGTAATCAGTAGCTTTTAAGCGAACAGTATATTAAGCAACAAGACTTGGAAAGTAAGTTAGCAAATTCAGAGAAGCAAGTTGCCGCGCTGAACAACATCAATAAGCAACAGGGAGACATTATTGCACAACAGAAGATAGATAACGCGCTTACTCAAGGAGCGCAAGGAGCAAATGTACCTAGCGCAAATATAGTGTCAGAAAAATCCAGCGCCGCTACTCGGCAAGTAAAAATAAGAAAAGGCGATACGCCGGAAGCAATTGAGAGAAAGTATGGACTTCCTCCTGGTACCGTTGCAAAACTTAATAAAGGTAATTCAGCGGTGTATAACGTGGGAAAAGGGAAAGGGTGGGGAGTAAGGACGGGGGGCACAATTAATCTTCCCGTGTAATATTTCTGTAAAACCATGGGACGCTTTTAGATTTTTAATTTTCCCCTAAGAAAGATAAAAGATTACAGAGATTTTACCGACGGAAATAAATCGCTGTAATCTAAATTTAATCGCTATAATCAGAGATTGTTGCCTATTTTTGATTTTTTTTCAGCAATCTCTAAAAATACAAAAGCGTGGTTTCATTTATTTCTTTTTGGGCAGGCAAGCGACCGAGGCCGACCGAGGGCGACCGAGAGCAGAATTGCCCGAGGAAGTGCCGAGCCTAACTGGGCGAGGTCAGAATTGCCCGAAGAAGCGCCGAGCCTGCCTGAGCGAGACCGAACGAAATGAGTTGGGCGGTTCACGAACCGCCCCTACAAAAAAAATGGAAGAATGACACCCCTCAAAAACACCCCTCCAAACACTCCTCAAAAAACTCCTTGACAAAAAAAATTTTTATGTTAAATTTGTTATATTGATGGCGTTATACTGCGGGATATGATTTTAATTTTAGGAAAAAAGGAGGTGAAGTAAAAAAGCCTGAAATCAGAAAAAATCCGGCGATATATATAGAAAGTATTTATTCTAGGGGGGGAATTTAAACCTAGTTAAAATTTTTTTAATTCATACAGATTCTGAACACCAACAACAAGGAGGATAGACAAAATGAATAAACGATTAATTTTCTTATTAGCGTTTGCGTTTGTAGTAGGCACCGGTCTTAGCGCATACGCAGCGGTCCAGAACATGAAGGTAGGGGGCGATTTAATAGCAGGCGGTATAGTCAGAGACAACTTTAGTTTAGGCGGAAATAGCGCGGCAGGAAACAAAAATGCAGATAAAGAAAATCTCTTTTTATCTCAACTCCGCGTAAAGGTTGATGCTGACCTTACTGATAATGTAGCAACCACAGTCAGGTTAATTAACGAAAGAAGCTGGGGCCAGGCAGGCGGCACAACTATTGACATTATTGACATTGACCTTGCTTATGTTACGTTAAAAGAGTTCCTTTATTCACCTTTAACCTTAACTTTAGGCCGGCAAGAAATAGACCTTGGTAATGGGTTAATCATTAGCAATTCCAGAAACTACGGCACATTTTTGTCAGGCACACCTTCTGATTTGAGTTTAAGAAAGGCCTTTGATGCCATCCGCGCAAACTTAAACTATGATCCTTTAGAAGTGGATGCTATCTATGCTAAAGTCGCAGAAAATACCCGCAGAGGAACCGTGTTAGCTCCTCAAAACGATGATAAAGATCTCTATGGGGTCAATGTTAGCTACAATATTACAAAAGAAACCAAAGCTGAAGGCTATCTTTTTTATCTAAAAAATGCCTCCACCACCACCAATAAAAATGATAATCTTTGCGTAGTAGGCGGCTTACTCTCTGGCAAGCCTATAGATAATCTTACAGCATCCATCGAAAGCGCGTTTCAACTCGGGGATCGCACCACCACTGGCAGTACGCAAAAAGATTATAAGGCTTGGGCATTACAACCTATACTTACTTACGATCTCAAAGGTATCCAGAAAATCGAAAAATATGCTCCTCAAGTAAGCCTTTCTTGCACCTACCTTTCAGGTGATAAAGTCTCTACTGACAGCAGATATCAACTCTGGAACCCAGTCTTTTTCGATCAATCCCTAAATAGTATTACCCATGCTATTATTCCTTTTAGCAACTTGCAGGTAATTAATTTAGGAACAAGCGCGAAACCAGTAAACGATGTAACCTTATTACTAGATTATGGTTATTATCGCCTGGCTAAAAAAGCATCTTCGTTAACCGCGCCCTACAACGATTCAGATGGCGTTTCCTATGGAACCTATACTTTAACAGGTAATAAGGAACTGGGAAGCGCGTTAGACATCTGCGCTCTTTACGATTACACTGAAGATGTTCAAATTGGATTAGCTACTAGTATGTTTTTCCCAGGTAAAGCCTTTGACAGCAACAATGACGCTAAAGCTATGCAAGTCATCGGCTCAATGAAGGTTACTTTCTAAGACAACTATGTAAACACAAAAAACCCTCGGGGGAGCAATTCTCCGAGGGTTTTTTTATAAAATTTTCCAGTTTTTTTCTCAACCATTCTGATTTGATATTATATTAGGAATTTATATTATATGTTATATCTCGCCTTTATCTTCCACATGCATCAGCCCTATTACAAGAATCTCCTTACCCAGGAGACTGACGCGCCATGGGTGCGCTTGCATGGATCAAAAGATTATCTGGACATGGTAGAGATTTTAGAAAAATACCCGGATATACATCAAACCTTCAACCTCGTTCCTTCACTAATTGAGCAGATAGAAGATTATAACAATCACCAAATTAAAGATAAATTCCTGGAGCTCTCCTACAAACAAGCCTGCGAATTAAATACGCAGGAAAAAACATTTATCCTGAATAATTTCTTTAGCATCAACAAAGACACTGTTATCGCCTATTTCCCACGCTATTATGAATTATATTTTAAAAAAATGGCAAAAAGCCAGTTCAGCGTTCAGGATTTTTTAGATTTACAGGTTTTGTTTAATCTCAGTTGGATTGACCCTAAATTCAGAGAAAACAACCCCGAGTTAAAAAAACTGACAGCTAAAGCAAGATTCTTCAGCGAAGAAGAAAAACAAACTGCCTTAAATGAACAATTAAAAATTTTAACCAGAATCATCCCGGCTTATAAAAAATTTATACAAAAAGGCCAAATTGAAGTTACAGTAAACCCCTATTATCATCCTATATTGCCTTTACTTTACAATACAAGAATCGCGAAAGAGGCAAACCTCAAAACACCCCTGCCTAAAATTAATTTTTCATATCCAGAAGATGCCAAGGCCCAGATAGATTCCGCGGTTTCTTTTTATAAAGAAAGATTCGGGATCGCTCCTTGCGGCATGTGGCCTTCTGAAGAAGCGGTAAGCGACCACATCTTACCATTCATTATCTGTGCGGGGATAAATTGGATTGTCGCGGATGAGGGAATTTTATTTAAATCATTGAAAAGCAAAAAAAGGGATACCCGCCTTTTATACCAGCCGCACTTTGTGGAGAAGGAAGAGGGTAAGCTGAATATCGTTTTTCGCGACCGAAATCTTTCAGATTTGATCGGTTTTACTTACCATAAATGGAAAACTGAAAGTGCGGTAAATGACCTTATAAAACACATGGAAAATATCCACAATGAATTTAAGAATCGCGACGCCTTAGTTACCCTAGCCATGGACGGAGAAAACGCATGGGAATATTACCCCAACGACGGCCATGATTTCCTGGAACTCCTGTATCAGAAATTATCTGAATCAAAAGTAATCAAAACTGTTACGGTGTCTGAATACCTTAAAAAGTTTCCCGCCCGGTCTAAAATTAAACGCCTTGGCGCGGGTTCATGGATATATACAGAATTCGGCAAATGGATTGGCTCGCCCCAGAAAGTCAAGGCATGGGAGTGGCTGGCAGAAGCAAGGGAAGAGATGGAAAAAGCCATAAAATCAGGAAACAAGGAAGCTGGTACAGGCAAAGCCTTAAAACAAATGCAAATCTTGGAAGGAAGCGATTGGTTCTGGTGGGCAGGGGAAGACGTCGTAGATGGTTTTTTTGAAAAACTATTCCGCATGCACCTTATTAATTTTTATACAATTTTAGGCAAAGAGATACCTGATTACTTAAAAGAATAACCCTTTGACATGCAATGGGCTTTATGTTATAAGTAAAACATCATGGACAAGAAAGAACTTTACGAACACCTGGCTAAAATCTATTTGGATGCTTCTTCTTCAAAAAAGAAGAAAAGGAGCAAACCGCAGTCAAAAATCTCCAGACCGCCTTTTCTCTTAAGCGCGTTTTTGGTATTTGGCCTGGCTAGCGCTTTATTTGTTTCATCCAAAAATAAATGGCCCAATTTCGCTTATCATAAAAATTTATTTGCTTCTCAAACCGCGCTTGTCTTGTTGTCTGACGCGGCAAAAATTAATTTTAATTTTGATCCTGTCAAAAAAGAAGTCTTTTCATTAAACTTAAGTAAATTAAACTTGAACCCCTACAAAGAATTGATATTCTCCATAAAGAAAGCTAGTAGCTGCCCGGACAAAATCAATCTTAAGGTAGAATTTACCAATGCCTACCAGGAAAAATCAGAAATATATATAAACGACATCGCGCTCAAATGGCAAAATCACAAAATAAAACTTTCTGAATTCAAGAATATAAGCGACTGGTCAAGGATTACAGATCTTACCTTTACCGTGGAAGAATGGAACGCGAAGGCTCAACATGGTATAGTCTATTTAGATAACGTAAAACTATTAAAATAAAAAGGAGGCAAACACAATGCGCATAATTTCCATCGCGAATCAAAAGGGTGGGTGCGGAAAAACGACTACAGCGATAAACCTAGCCGCTTCTTTAGCCATAAATAACCGTAAAATCCTGCTGATAGATCTGGATCCCCAAGCGCACGCGACTTTAGGCTTAAATATTAAATCCAAAACAGATATCTACGATGTCCTTTCTAAAATATCCGTCAAAAAAATAAAACTCCGGGATATTATCCAGTGTGTAGGAAAAAATTTTCATATGGCGCCATCAAGCATTGTTTTGAGCACGCTGGAACAGGAATTAGCGGGAGAAATCGGCAGAGAATCACGGCTATGGGAAATATTAAATAATTTTCTCAGCCTTGATAACGATTACGATTATATACTAATCGATTGCCCGCCAAACTTAGGAATTCTTACCATAAACTCTATTCGCGCGTCCCACGAAATAATTATACCAGTAGAGCCAAGCAGATTTTCCCTTGAAGGCGTCGCGCAGATTATCAACATAATAAACCTGATAAAAGACAGGCTTGGACATAACGTCAGCTGGAACATTCTTGTAACAAACTTCGATTCACGGCTTAGACACTCTTTTAAGATATTTGAACGAATGAAATCTGATTATAAGAATAAAATGTTTAACAATATTATCCACGTAAACGTAAAACTAAAAGAAGCTCAAAATTGCGGAACACACATCTTTGACCACGATAAATACTGCCGCGGGGCAAAAGATTATTTCAGCTTAGCCAGAGAAATCATTACGCTGGAAGAAGGTACATCGCTAATAAACCGCGTTATTACAAAAGAAAAGATAGATAAAATCATAAAGAAAAAAAGGCCGGAAATAAAAGAAACCACATTTTTGATATCCGCGCCACAGGCAAAAGAGGTATATATCGCGGGAGAATTTAACGCGTGGAAATTAGATGATGAAAGCAAAATGTCCCTGGATAATGGGGTATGGAAAAAAAATGTTGACTTAAAAAATGGGGCATATCGTTATCGTTTTGTAGTGGACGGCGCCTGGATAGAAGACGCGGCCAACCCCCATAAAAAGCTTAATCCATACGGTTCAATGGATTCTATTATAAAAGTTACTGCCTAATAACGATGTCTGAACAAGACCAAAACAAAGAAATAAGCGAAGGGAGGTTCTTCGCGGTAATCTCCTATATATCTTTCCTCTGCGTAATTACGCTTCTTTTAAAGAAAGACAATAATTTTGCCATTCATCACGCGAAACAAGGCCTTGTGCTTTTTGTCTTTGAGGTCATCGGTTTCATTATTTCCATTATCCCGATTCTGTCCTGGTTAAAAGTACTTGGTTTTTGGATTTTTGTCCTTACTTGCCTATGGGGAATTCTGGGGGCGTTAAAAGGCAGCCTTTGCCGAATCCCTTTAATTTCAAAGATTTCTGACAGTATAACCTTATGACAGGAGACAACTATGGCTTTAAAAAAGAAGGAAATTAAGAAAAAAGTAACCAAAAAGGAGACTGTAAAAAAGAAACCGGCCGGCAAACATCAAATTAAAAAAAAGCCAGCAAAAAAGAAATCTCCAAAAGAAAAGACTATCGGCGCAATTACACATTATTTTCCTAAGGTAAGGGCGGCGGTAGTAAAGCTACAGGCACCCTTAACGACAGGGGATACCATTAAAATAAAAGGTTCTACCACTGATTTCAACCAAAGTGTTACATCTATGCAAATCGAACATACGCCTGTAAATTCCGCGAAAAAAGGCCAAGAAATAGGGCTTCTGGTGGATTCAAGAGTCAGACAATTTGATATAATAACTAAAACTACCCCTTAAAACCCGCATATCAAATAAAAAAGATTGCCACGGCCTCCTTCGGAGGCCTCGCAATGACACTGATTAACCATTATGAGTATATACTCATAATAAATAATACGTTAAAAATAAGTAAGTTCAAGTAAGGGGATTCTAACGATGCAGCCACGAGGCAGACCTAAAAAATACAGAATAGTGCGCCAGGATCCCAAAATAAACCAATTTAGCCCAAGGGGCAAGCCGGGCAGGCCTAATGAGGTTGAAATATCCGTAGATGAGTATGAAACTATACGGCTGGCGGATTACATCGGATTAAACCAAAAAGAAGCGGCTATTTCCATGAGAATATCCCAGCAAACCTTTAGCCGAATACTCAAAAAAGCCAGAAAATCACTGGCAAACGGCTTAATAAACGGCGCTGTAATTAAAATTCAAGGCGGATATTACGCTATTAGTTCTCGCGACGCCTTTGAACCGCAAACAGGCAATCCAACCCAGCATAGAATCAGTTAATTTAGGTACGGTTACGGCGGGCTTGATGAATCAAGCCCCTACAAATCACGTAATTGACGTAGAGTAATAAAGACGGGCAAGCCCGCGCCACCCCAAAATAATAACATTAACAACTAACCAGATTAAATTTCACTTAGATTTCCACATAAATAACCGGATTACCCAACTTCGTATAATATATCTTATGTTAACTTAGGCATATTGGCTAAATTCCTGTAACCATATGTAACGCAACATGTTAAATGCACTCCTGCATTTACGCCTAAATAAAACTTTGGTTCTTTCATGTTTCAAGATTTATTTTTTTAAATTAAGAATTTAAAACTCGGGAAAGTAAACTGCAGAAAAATTGAGGAATTTATTGTTTTGCCGGGGTGGCGACCGGAATCCAATAACGCCCTAACCCATGAACCATAACTTTCGTCGGATTAACACAACTGCTGGCATGCTCCGCCATACAATCTTATTGCTTGAAGAAAACTTAGATATTTTTTGTAATTTTTCTTTATCTTCTTTAGGCCTTTTCGTTGTATTCGTTTCATTTTTCCCCTCCCACCTTCTCTGCAAGGCCAACCTTAAAAGGGCAAAAAAACTGACAAGAGTCTCTTGCCAGGGCGATAATTCATGTGAATTGGCTCTTTGGTAACCCCGCTATCCCAATCAAAACATCGGGATCGGAAGCTTTGCGCCCCAGCATTACTGCTAGTTTGCCTTTATCGGCAGCCTTGATGAAACTTCTATATTTTACGAAATACCAACGTGTTACACCACATTATAAGTATACCATATTTATTGCTTTTTTTCAACCAACCGACGGAAATTAGGCGGGAAATAAAGAAATGGTTAAAATAAAGTTGTTATTCCGTGAATACTGAAAATTCCTTTTTTATTTCCTGATAACGCTTTGAATCTAATTCGCGGTAAATTTCTTGCGCTAAACGCAAATATTCCACTACTTTATTTCTTTGATTTAATTTCTTATATAAACCGGCTAAATCATAGTAACTGTTAGCTAACTCAAAGCGCGCGTTTATCGACTGAAAAACTGAAATCGCCTGATCGAAAAACTCTTTCGCCTTAGGCAGGTTATTCATCTCCATATATAGTTCACCAATCATATTAAAATCAGCGGCAATATTTAACTTATGGCCCCAAGCTAAATCTATATCTAAACCCTTCATATAAGAATCCAGGGCTTTCTGATATTCCTTTTGAAAACTATAAATCTCGCCAATATTAGAATAATAGTCACTTAACTCATATTTAAGCTTAAGCTTAGTAAACAAATTAAAACTCTTGTCATAAAAACTCTTCGCGGTTACATAATCATCTTTATTAGTAAACAACAGGCCTAAATTAAAATAATCGCATGCCAAATTATACTTATGCTTATAAATGTTCTGCCTTTCACGGTTTATCTCCGAACTTTTGGTGAGTAATTCAAGCGCCTTATCATTATCATTTTTGTCCATATACCACACAGCTAATTTTCTCAAAACATCAGCCTCGCATAGCTTGTTCTTGCTCTCCCTGCTTAAGGACAATGCCTTGTTATAAAAATCAAACGCCTTGGCGTATTCTGCTTGTAAATGATAAATCCAGCCGATTCCAACGTAGGCGCAAACCAGATTCTTTTTATCATTTCTTTTCTCGCTTAAACGCGCGTAATCAAAATAATACTTTAGCGAACTTTCTTTGTCACCAAGCCTCTGAAAGGTATCCCCCAGCAAAGGGTATGCCGCTAAAAATAATGGCTCATTTTTAATTATCCGGTTACAATAAGAGATCGTATCAAGATTTCTGCCTTTCAGAAAAAACTTTTGGGACTTTAAAAATAAAAAATAGGTGCTGGGATTTATTGTAGGTAACCACGCATACAGAAATACGCATAAAAACAACATCACCACTACAGCTGAAATCCAGGCGAAACGTTTCTTATGGTGGGTTAAACCTCCTTTGATCTTAGATAAAGACGCCTTGGAAACGGCCTTAAATAAGGCAAAATTCGGATCCCCATAAAGCAGGTAGCTTGCCCAATGAATAGATGTAATACCATATTCCTTAATTAACCTAAGCCGGCTTAGCCGCAGCGATTCGCCTATGGATTTTCCTGAAATTAAATGAGTATAAAAATACTTAGCAAAACCAAAACTGGCCTCATCTCCTACTTTGCGTATCGTGCCTATATAATGCCTGACACCGGAAAACAAAAACGCGCCTGCCAAAGTATAATTTTTTTCCTGATAATCCGCGTCTATTGAATTACCTGATCTTGCGGCAGGCTGACCCGCGGCTTCGCCGTGAGGCGAGCACGCGTTAGAAAATACCAAAGAAGGCAAAGAAACCGTAGAGCCCATAGCAAGGATATCACGGACACTAAAAACCCCATCACTTAAAAGCCAGCCGTTCTTCTTATCCTCACCGGGATAAAATTCGCAGTGACCGGCAAAATGGACAATGTCATAATCACTAAAATTCTTCTTCACATAAAACTTATCTATGCAGGTAGACTTAAAATCAATATGTATACTGGGTCTTTTTCGATCAAACTGGTTTTTAATATTAACGCCTTCAAGATAAGAAGATTTCAAGTCATTGGTGGGATTTGCCAATATGAGCATCTTGGGAGTGCCCGAAAAAGAACGATACTGAATTCTAGAGGCTTCTTTCTTTGTCCTTACTAATCTGCCCAGATTAAATTTAAGACTTAAAAATGAGTCCGCGTCAAAAAGTAGCTCCCATGGAATACCGATTAATTCCTCATCTAAGAAAAGAATCAAATTCAAAGCTTGCGCTGATTTTAACCTATCTTTAACCGGTCTTGTCAATAAATGGTCCCAAAGAAGCTGGCCTGTTTTCATTAAATTTTTGATTGCTGCTGAATCAAGGATACCATTTTTGTCCGCCTTATTTAAGGCAGACGTTACCTCATGGCAGAGCCTGTCAATTTCTCCGAGTGAAATCGGATGCTGACTATAATGCCTTAGAGTTGAAACGAGCTCCTTTTGCTCAAAGATACTCATTTTCAACGCTTCATCCTGCTTTAATATTTCTAGAACCAGCGAATTTTGCTGCATTATTCTCAAACCTTTATATCTAATAACACAGAAGCAAGTTTACTTTCAATAGTAGATATCTGAACCTTATATTTACCTAACAACACGTGCTCAAAACTCGCTTGACCAAAGGGCGTAAAGTAAGATTCTAATTCCAAATCATCTTTAATAAGGGAAACCCGTAAATCCTTTATAGGTTTCTGAGTTTTTTTACACTTTGCGCTGATAATCAAATTAAATTCCCTGCCTTGCTTGTTTTCAATCTTGACCTCTAATCTTATATCATTAAAATCCTTCAAGATAACAACCTCGTCCTTAAAATCTTTAAACCCACGGCCGCGCAATATTGGCGTCGACACCAACTCTTGGCCCAAAAGAACATCACCAGTAGTATTTATTATCTCAAGAACCTTTTCTCCCAGCCTCAAAAATATCTCTAATACAGGAGCGCTATCTTCTTGTAAATTTAATCCCCTTACGCGCTCAAGCAACTCTTGAGGCAGGCCTAACCCCGCAGGAATAGGCTCTAAACTAAACCGGACTAACTCACAACAATCATCGCAAGCGATGAGATGTTTTTTTATCTCCTCATTTTCCTGGCCAGTGAGCCTATTTTCCAAAAAACACACAAGGGTTTCCTCATCCAAATGGCCAATTTCTGGCTTTTGGCTTTGACCATAAGAGGCCAAACCATGGCCTTGTGGCTTTGGCTGGCCGCGTTTCCATCTTCTATAAACCATCGTAATCAATTTTTCTATTTTTTCTTGCATATTTATCCTCTACACTTATAATAGACGTATCAAAGTTAAAAATCTAACATAAAACCTTTTGTTTTAAAACAATCCCGCAGTTTATCAATGAGCCGAGCCTTACGCATATCTATCGCTGAACGCGAAACCCTGAAATGCTCCTTTAACACATTCGGCTTTAATCCGCGATTAAGCGACAATTCCAAAAAATATTTATCATCAATACTTAGCCCCTCAACGCAATCTTCTAACTGCCCGATTTTCTCCTCCTTAATTAAAACCTCGCTGATATGGGGACTGCCATCTATAAGCGCGCTTGATAACGCGAAATCATTTCCAGCCTCATCGTCTATAGAAAGCGTAGTAATTTTAAGTTTACGCAAATAATCTACCGTAAAATTAATCGTAACCTGCCTGAGCCAACTGGCAAGGCTGGAGCCATTTTTGGCTTTAAAGCTGGCTAATTTTTTAAAATTATCTTTGGTTAAGGAAAGAAAGATTTCCTGAAAAATATCGTGGGCGTGCTCGCGGGAAAAAGAATAACCCTTAGTATTTAAAACGCTATGGATATACTTATATATAAGCCGGGAATACCTGTTTAAAAATTTGTCCCATACCTGCTTGTCTTTACTTATGCACCTCGCGACAAATTCCAGATCATCCATAATAAATTTATTATAACATTTAACCTATAATTTACAAGAAAATTTGGGTTCTTGTCAAGCCAAAATAGAAATGTCGTATTGTTACCAATACATAAAATAAAGAGTATCGTTGCCTCATAAAAACACGAAACGATTAAATTCTAAGCAAAGCTACGGGTTACCGCGTAGGGGCGGGCTTGCCCGCCCTATTTTCTCAACGCAATTTTGTTAGCGTTTTTGGGCGAGCAAGCTCGCCCCTACTTTAGAATACGACATTATCATATTGGGATGACAGAAAATTTGGGTTCTGCCTCGGCCTACCGCTTCTCTTAGAAATAAAACAGCCGTTTTCTTTGGGTAGGGGCGGTTCGTGAACCGCCCAAAAAGAGGGCGTCTTGGTGTTTTGGTACTTTACGGACGAACGAGCAATCCTTATGAGATTGCTCGTTCGTCCGTAATAACACACTTACGTCATTCCCTTACTTTTTTGTAATTTTATTTAAAGAGACTATTTTTTATAACAAAAGAAGCAAACACTATTGAAACCATGGACATAAGTTTAATAAGGATATTTAAACTTGGACCAGATGTATCTTTAAAGGGGTCCCCCACGGTATCGCCCACAACTCCTGCTTTATGCGCGAGAGAACCTTTTCCGCCATGGTGGCCTTCTTCTATGTATTTTTTGGCATTATCCCAAGCTCCGCCAGAATTCGCCATCATTACCGCTAAAACAAAACCAGTTACAGTCGCGCCGGTTAAAAGCCCTGCCTGCCCCTCCACGCCAATCAAAAGGCCAGTTGCTATAGGCGCAATTATAGCAAGTAAAGAAGGCAAAATCATTTCTTTTTGCGCGGCAACTGTGGCAATTTTTACACAATGCGCGTAATCAGGTTTTGCTGTTCCGGCCATAAGCCCGGCTATTTCCTTAAATTGCCTGCGCACCTCTACTACAATTTTCCCCGCGGCCCTGCCCACCGCGGCCATAGTCAGAGAGCAAAAGAAAAATGGCAGCATTCCGCCAATAAATAATCCCACCAAAACATTAGGATTCATCAGGCTTAAATTCATTTCTTTTCCATATAATGCTATTTGTTCTTTATAAGCGGCAATTAATGCCAAAGCGGTTAAAGCCGCTGAACCAATCGCAAAACCCTTGCCTGTAGCCGCGGTAGTATTACCTAAAGAATCCAAAGCATCGGTTCGTTTTCTCACTTCAGGCCCTAATCCTGCCATCTGGGCATTTCCTCCGGCATTATCAGCCACCGGGCCATAAGCATCCGTAGCTAAGGTTATGCCTAAGGTAGAAAGCATTCCTACCGCGGAAATTGCCACGCCATAAAGCCCGGGATTTGGATTAGCCAAAGTTCCACCCGACAAAAAGAAACTTAATAATATAGTAATCCCTACTACGATAACTGGTATGGCGGTCGACATCATACCTACAGCAATACCACTAATGATTACGGTTGCTGGCCCGGTTAAAGAAGCGTCAGCAATTGTTCGTGTAGGCTTAAAATCGCTTGAGGTATAATACTCGGTAACCAAACCGATTAAAATACCCCCGACTAAGCCGGCAAGCACTGACCAGTAGACTCCAATATGCTGACTGCCTAGCGTAAACTTAATCAGAAAATAAGAAGCTACTGCCACTATTATTGAACTAGTAAATACACCTTTTCTTAACGCGGCAAGTAATACGCTCTGGCTTGCCTCCTCTTTACTTTGGACAAAGAATGTTCCGATAATTGACGCCATAACACCCACCGCAGCCATAACCATTGGCACGGTTACTCCTGCTACCCCTAATCCCGCGGCCACACCCAAAGCAGAAGTAGCCACAATAGAGCCTACGTAAGATTCATAAAGGTCAGCGCCCATTCCCGCCACATCACCGACATTATCTCCGACATTATCAGCGATAACCGCCGGATTTCGCGGGTCATCCTCGGGGATTCCGGCTTCTACTTTTCCAACGAGATCAGCGCCTACATCCGCGGCTTTGGTAAAGATACCGCCGCCCACTCGAGCAAAAAGCGCTTGAGAACTGGCGCCCATACCAAAACAAAGCATCGTAGAAGTTATCGCGGTAATCTTATCCATCCCCATAGAAATAGGATGAGTTGAATAATACCAATTAAGAAAATAATACCAAATACTTAAATCAAGGAGCCCTAGACCTACAACCACGAGGCCCATAACCGCGCCGCTTGAAAAAGCAACCCGCAAGCCGGAATTCAGGCTCTTCGCTGCCGCGGCTGTAGTACGGTTTGAAGCTTGTGTAGCAATGGTCATTCCGATAAAACCGGATAGCCCTGAAAACAAACCGCCGGTTAAAAAAGCAAATGGCACGAAAATAACCAAATAATTTTTAAATGCTAAAAATAGAAGGATGCTAAATACAACCGCAAAAAATATGGACACACCTAAATATTGCCTTTTTAGATACGCCTTTGAACCAATCCTCACCGCTAAAGCAATCTCCTTCATCTTTTCATTGCCTTCGTCTTTTTTAAGAATAGAAACTGCCAAATACGCGGCAAATAAAAGCGCGGTTATTGAACCGACTGGCGCTAAAATCAAAAGATCGAAATTCATTTCTTCCTTGCTCCTTTCTTGTAAAGACTGTTATAAAACTACAAGTCTGTTATCTCTTTGCGGGTCGGATGAATCCGACCCCTACATTCGCGTGTAAACTGTTATCTCTTTGCGGGTCGGGTAACCCGACCCCTACAATCAATTTCATGACAATCTCTCAACCAACCTTGAACCTAACGCTCTCTTTGATGCGTCAGGGTTATATCAAGAAACGCGCGTAATTTCCTTGAGCGCGTAGGATGCCTTAATTTCTTTAAGGCCTTAGCTTCGATCTGACGTACCCTTTCACGCGTTACCTTAAAAACACCGCCTACCTCCTCCAATGTCCGTGAGCAACCGTCATTTATTCCAAAACGCAAAATCAATATCTTTTTTTCTTTTTCTGTAAGCGTGCTTAAAGAGTGACCCATCTCCTCCTTTAACATGCCCCGGACAGATTCACTCGCGGGAGAAACCGCTTTTTTATCCTGTATAAAATCTCCAAAGCTAGTATCATCTTCATCACCTACGGGCATCTGTAAAGATATCGGTTCCTGGGCAATCTTTAATATTGTCTTGATTTTGCCTTGCGGAAGCTTCATCTTTCGAGCTATTTCTTCAGGCAGAGGCTCTCTTCCATTTTCCTGAACAAACACACGCGAAAACCTTACTATCTTGTTTATGGTTTCGGTCATATGAACAGGGATCCTGATAGTACGCGCCTGATCAGCGATAGAACGGGTTATCGCCTGCCTTATCCACCATGTCGCGTAAGTAGAAAATTTATAGCCTCTCTTATATTCAAATTTTTCCACAGCGCGCATAAGGCCGATATTTCCTTCCTGAATTAAATCCAAAAACGAAAGGCCCCTGTTTGTATATTTTTTGGCGATACTAACTACAAGCCTCAAATTCGCCTCTGTCAGTTTCTTTTTGGTCCGATTAAATTTTAAATGCGTGGACTTGATCAACTTCATCTGCTCTTTAATCTTTTTATACGGCTCACCAAGCCCTTTTAATACCATGCGCTCTTTTGAATTATCTCCTCTTTTTCCCTCAGACGCGCCCTCTATCTCTTTCAATAAGCTATTGAGCTTACGCACAGACTCCTCAATTACGGAAGTGACAAAATTTAACTGTAGCAGAAGGCTAAGAGAATTCGCGTTATTGCGAGTGTGCTTTAAGCGTTTGATAATTCTTCTTATCCTTGCAAAAGCGCTTTTCTTTTTAGCATCAACATCCCCTTTTGTTACATCCTCCAAACTTACCTTTTCTTCCAGAATAGAATTAGCGACGGATAAAACGTAGTTGCGGCCGAACATTGTACTCAAGACCGCGCATTTAAATTTTTCTTCAGTCTCTTCTATCCTCCGAGCTAATCCAATTTCATCCTCCCGTGAAAGCAAAGATATAGAACCCATCTGTTTAAGATACATCTTCACAGGATCATCTAAGGGCAGAGACCTCTCTTCTTCTTTTGCCTCTTCTTTTGCCTCTTCTTTTGCTTCTTCCCTCGCCTCTTCTCTTGCCTCTTCTTTTAAGTGCTCAATCGCAGCCTCATCCTTTATAGCCGCAACGGATTTCTCCGACTCCTCCTCATCCTTTTTTTCCACGACAACTTGTATATCTTCATTGCCTAGCAATTCAAAAAGACGGTCTATTTCTCCGGAAGAAGGCAAATCTTCAGGAAGCAGGTTATTTACCTCACTATACGTAAGAAAACCTTTTTGCTTGCCTAAGGCAATAATCTTTTCCATGTCCTTGCTAATGTAATTCTTATTCTTTTTTTTCATCTCAATTTTTCCTCTCCTGTTTTTATTTTTCTATAACGCGCGAATGGCCGTCTTTCTTAATCAAAAGATGAAACTCCTCCATTAAGGCCTTGAGCTTTTCTTCTTCACCTGAATACTGCGCGGCCTTTATCTGCTCATGGAGTTCCTGTTTTTTTAACTTAAGCTTTTCGGTTTTTAGGCGTTGTATGCAATCATCAACCACCTGTTCTTTATGCTGTTGAAGAAGATTGTCCGGCAAAAACATAGACTCGCAGACAAGGCGCGAAATATCGTCCTCCCCAAAATAATTCATTAAAAAACGCGGCTGAACGCTCTTACCTTGCTGAATTAAATCGAACATCACCGAAACAATCTTGCTCGTCTTCTCGTCATGAAAATCAACAGGCTCAAGGTGTTCTTTTACGCGGTGGATAACCCCTGTTTCCTCCAACATTAATTTAATTAACAATTTTTCCGCGGGATTAGCGCTCAATATTTTTCCAGGAACCGTTTCCTTCGAATCATCCTGCTTGCTAAAGGCGCCCTTTACCTTTTCTGACTCTTCCAACAATGCCTCTTTCTTTATATCAAGCTCTTGAGCAAGTTTCTTGATATATTCTGACTTAAGGATAGCGTTTTTAAATTTATTAATGGTTTCAAGCATCGCGGATGAAATCTTTGCCTTGCCCTCAATTTCTTTAAAATTATAACGGGATTTCAGGATTCCCAATTTGTAATCAAACAGATTTTGGGCATTCTCTATTCTATTTTTAAAATTATCAATACCGTGCTCGCGCACATACAAATCCGGATCAAAACCCTGCGGAAGGCAGGCGATCTTGACATGGACATCCTCTTCAATAAAGATATCCAAACTCCTTAAGGTAGCTAATTCTCCCGCGGAATCAGCGTCATAAACCATTACCACATTATGAGTGTATCTTTTTATTAACCTTACCTGTTCGAGAGTAAGGGCTGTCCCTTGAGAAGCGACTATATTTTTAAATCCCTCCTGAAAAGGGAGAATAAAATCTAAGTATCCTTCCACAATAACTACAAAATCTTTCTCTCTTATGCTGTCTTTGGATAAATTGAGGCCGAAGAGATTTTTGCCTTTAATGTAGACAGGCGTCTCGGGAGAATTAATATACTTAGGCAGCGCGTTGCCCCCCCCTTCAGCCGCGCTCAAAACAGGCAGCATCCTCGCGCCAAAACCAATAACCCTTGATTTTATATCAAAGACAGGAAAAATTACGCGGTTCCGGAATCTATCGTAATAACCGCCGTTATCTTTCGGAACAATCAGTCCTGCCTTTTCTAACATAGCAAGAGAGATATTTTTTGTCCTAAAATAATTTATTAAGGAATCCCACTTATTTTCTGAATGCCCCAATTTAAATAATTCCAAAGACTCCGGCGTTAAGCCTCTTTTTAGCAAATATTTTTTTGCCTCTGATCCGGCAGGAGAATTTAAATGCCCCGTATAAAAGGACTCCGCTAATTTATTTATTTCATAAATCCCCGTGATTAAATTACTGGCAGCGCTATCCTTTTCCTGCGATTTCGGCAAAACCACTCCGGATTTTTTTGCCAAAACCTCTACCGCCTCAATAAACTCCATGTGTTCATAACGCATTAAAAACTTAAAGGCATTTCCTGATTCTTGACAGCCAAAACAATGGTAAATCTGACGGTCAGAAGAGACCACAAAAGAAGGTGTTTTTTCGTGGTGAAACGGGCAATTTGCCTTAAAATTCCGGCCCACGCGTTTAAGCGGTATATACTCCGAAATTATCTCAACAATATTAACCCGACTTAAGATATCTTCTAAAATATTTTCTGGTATATGTCCTGTCATTTTTTAGCGTATAGCGGATAGCGGATAATAGATTTTTTTCTATACGCTATACGATATCAAAAGTTTCTTCTAATCCGTCTGAATCCCGAACAACTTAAAATTTCCAATTTCTCTTCTTTTTCTATTCTGTCCAAAAGCAAGTTAAGGCCTAAATTATCAGAAGAAATGTGACCGGCAATAACCACGTTGAGATTGGCGTCTTGGGCTTTTTTAAGATGTTCCTCACTTAGATGCATACCAACTAAAGTCCTTACTCCTGCTTTGTAAAGCTTATCAAAAACATCGCGCGACCCCTCTGTCCCTCCTGTCATCTCAACCAAAATTTTACCTACCGCCCTTTTAGGGTTGCCTGAAATAACACGCGGCCCTACCTTGTAGTTAGAAGCCTCTTTATATTCCGGTATCGTTATTAAAAGGTCCACAATGTCCTGCACCTTTTTTGGTTTTTCATTTTCCAGCAATTTCCGCATAAATTGATATACATGATTATCCGCGGGAGTGTGAACGCACATAAACGGCATATCTAATAATCGCGCGGCATCAACAGGCCGGGTATGATTTTGCGGCAATAACTTTCTTTCTACTTCGCGTTTTCTCTCGTCTAAAAGCTGCTGGCTGACTTTTCTATCCATGCCAATTTTTTTTAATACGTCAACCTGGAGCTGCATTACTTCAAATAACGCGGCATAGGCCTTCCCTTCCGGATGATGCGAAAGAACAAGGTCAAGCCCTTTATCTTTACGGATTCTGTCCGCAAGTAAAAGTTCTCCCACCTCTATATCTATGCCAATGAGAATCTTTTTAACCTCAATATTTGGATTGCCATATAAAATAGCGGTATCCGAATAGAAACTGATGCTTGTTTTTTCTCTAGGATCGCGGTCCTTGCCAAACTTTATCACTTGCTCATAAAAACGGGATAATCTCATAAGTATATTTTGGTTTGGGTTATATTACGATTAAGATGGGATTATGGCTTCGGCTATAAGAAGCCGAACCATAGCCTTGTGGCAAAAGTATCAATAATCTATTAACTATTAGAAGAAGTATAACATATAAATAGGGCTTTGTCAAGGAAAGCGCTTTCTTTTTTTTGTAACCCCTTATCTTACAAAGGGTTACAAACCTAAAAACCATTCAATAGTTTTGTACAGCCCCTCTCCTAGCTCTACCTTGGGTTCCCATTTAAGCAATCTCTTTGCTTTAGCGATATTGGGCTGGCGTTGCCGCGGATCGTCTTTTGGCAGGAGTTTATAGATTATTCTGCTTTTTATGCCGGTTAATTCAATAATAAATTTAGATAGTTCTAAAATTGTAAACTCATTAGGGTTTCCCAAATTTATTGGTTCATTTACCCTGCAATGCATGAGCCTAAATATACCCTCTACTAAATCATCAATATAACAAAAGCTCCTCGTCTGCATTCCCTCTCCGTAGATAGTCATCGGCTTATCATGCAGAGCCTGATAAATAAAATTAGGCACTACCCTGCCATCGCGCACCCTCATACGCGGGCCATACGTATTAAAAATACGCGCTATCTTGATATCTATTTTATGTACCCTGTAATATGCCATGGTAAGGGCCTCGGCAAAACGTTTTGATTCATCATAACATCCGCGCACCCCGATTGAATTAACATTACCCCAATATGTTTCTGGTTGAGGATGAATCAGGGGATCTCCATAAACTTCAGACGTAGAGGCAAGCATAAATTTCGCCTTTTTTTGCTTTGCTAAACCCAACGCGTTATGCGTGCCCAATGAACCAGACTTAAGTGTATGTATAGGATATTTTAAATAATCCTCCGGCGAAGCAAGAGAGGCAAAATGCAGGACAAAATCCACTTTTTCTTTTATATCAATATATTTTGCAACATCACGCTCTATTAACCTAAAATTTTTATTTCCTAACAAATGCTTAATATTACTTAACGCCCCGGTAATAAAATTATCCAAACAGATAACCTTAAAACCTTCTAACAACAATCTATCGCACAAATGCGACCCAATAAAACCCGCCCCGCCTGTAATCACTACTGTTTTTTTACGCATTTTTCTATCGTTAAACCCGCGGTCATTTGTGTTTAGAGGACACACCTGTAGATGCAAATGAAAAGTATTCTACGGTTGATTTCAAGCCTCTAATAAAATCTACTTTGGGTTTATATTCCAAAATTCGCTTGGTTTGAGTTAAATCGGACAGGGTTTTAAATACATCTCCTAACCTGAGATTTAAAAATGTGGGGCTAATATTTTTTTTTAATATTTTATTCAGGATATCCACTAATTCAAGAATGGTGTAATCCTTTCCGGACGCGACATTAAACACCTCTCCTTTTAGGCCGCTTTTATTCGCGGCTAATATATTCGCGCTGACAACATTGGCAACAAAAGTAAAATCGCGCGATTGCTTGCCGGTTCCATAAATAGGCGGCTGCTCATTTTTTAACATACAGCTAATGAACTTAGGTATAACAACCGCGTATTCATCATCCAGTGATTGACGCGGCCCAAAAACATTAAAATAACGCAGTGATACGGTAGACAAGCCATAACTTTGACTGAAAATTTTACAATAATACTCACCGGCTAATTTCGACAAAGCATAAGGCGAAATAGGCCTTGGGATGTGGCTTTCTTTTTCCGGAAAAATATTGGTATCGCCATATATGGAACTTGAAGACGCGAGTACAAAACGTTTGACCTTATTCTGTAAAGACGCCTCCAGCATATTTAAAACGCCGTTAATATTTACCTCATTATATTCTTTCGGATATTTCATTGATTTGGGCACGCTTCTTAATGCCGCTTGATGCAAAACGTAATCGATATTCTGACAGGCGGAATCACAAGTTGCTTTGTCTCTTATGTCGCCTTTTATTAGCGTATAGCGTATAGCGGATAGCGGATAGTTTTTGACAAAAGACAGATTTTCTTCCTTACCGCTTGAAAAGTTATCCAACACCCTGACAAAATGTTTTCTTTTTAACAACTCCTCTACAATATGCGACCCAATGAACCCCGCTCCGCCAGTAACTAGAAACCTACTCATATTCAAACCTCCAAAAAACTATAATAAAACTATCCTTTCATCTTTTTTGCCTTTATAGACATTACGCGTATCAAAAATAAACTTGGAATTTTTTAATATAAAGTTATAGTCTACTAACGAATGATCGGTGGCAATTATCACACAATCAAATTCTTTAAGCGTTTTCTTAGTTAATACTATTGACTTAAGATTAATGGTATTAATTTTTAAATAAGGTATGAGGGGATCGTAATAAGAAACATCCGCATTCTTTTTTTGCAAAATTTCTATTATATCTAAAGCCGGAGATTTTCTTAAATCTTTCACGTCTTTTTTATAAGTGACGCCGCTGACCAAAATACGCGCCGCCCCCGGCGGCATCCCGCCTCTCTTGGGCTCTGATAACTTGCGACTCAATAAATTCAAAACTCTTTTACTAATATACTCCGGCATATGAGCTATAATATCTGAAGCAAGTTTAATAAAGCGCGGTTTAAATCCGTGATGCTTTGCTTTCCAATAAAGATAAAGCGGATCTTTGGGAATACAATGTCCGCCAACACCCGGTCCAGGATAAAAAGGCATAAAACCAAAGGGCTTTGTCTTAGCGGCATCAATCACCTCCCAGATATTTATATTCATCTTATGCGCCATCATAGACAACTCATCAATAAGGCCAATATTAATCAAACGAAAAGTATTCTCTAATAATTTCGCTGCCTCGGCTGTCCTGGCCGTTGATACCGGCACTACTTTATCAACTATTATTTTATAAACTTTAACGGCAAGGCGTGTAGCCTCAGGGCTTATCCCTCCAACTATTTTCGGAATTTTATTTACCGGATACGCCTTGTTACCCGGATCTATTCTCTCAGGAGAAAAACATAAATAAAAATCCCTGTTATGTTTTAAGCCATTCTTTTCGAAGATAGGCAAAATTACCTCTTCTGTTGTCCCTGGATAAGTAGTGCTTTCTAAAATAATCAAACTTGGCCTTCTAATATTTTTAACTATGGAATTTACCGCCTTCAAAATATATGAGATGTTTGGTAAATATTTTCTTTTTAGCGGCGTAGGCACGCAAATAAAAATAACATCAACTTCATTAATTCTCTTAAAATCACAGGAAGCGCTAAATTTACCAGCGTCCAAAACCTGCCTTAACTCTTTATCCCGTATATCAGTTATATAAGACTTTTTTCTTTTTATATGCTCGATCCTGTCTATGTCTATATCTATTCCCTGCACACCTATACCATTTTTCGCGAATTCAATTACCAGCGGCAGGCCCACATATCCTAAACCAACAACCGCGATTTTAAAATCCCTATTATTAATCTTTCTTAAAAAATTATTAAAGTTTGTATCCATATGTTTTAGAGCCTACCTACCCCCATATACTGAAAACCCAACTTTTTCAAAATGCCGGGATCATACATATTTCTGGCATCAATGATAATCGGCCTTTTTAACATTTTCTTAACCTTTACAAAATCCAATTCTTTAAATTCATTCCATTCTGTAATAATCAGAAGGCAATCAGAACCTTTACATACTTCATAAGGACTGTCACAAAATTTCGCGTCCATTAATTCAATTTTTGCCTTTTCCATAGCTTGAGGATCGTAAACCCTAACCCTTGAGCCTTCTTTCTGTAAATATTTTATTATACTTACAGCTGGGGCATTGCGCATATCATCAGTATCAGGTTTAAAAGCTAACCCCAGCACCCCTATTGTTTTATCTTTGAGCATCCATAAAACATCTCTTATCTTTTTAAGAATAAACTCCTTCTGCTCTTCATTTATATCTTTTACCGCCTTAAGCAATCGGAAATCATAACCTACTTTCTTAGAGATATTAATAAACGCGTCTAAATCTTTTGGGAAACAGGAACCGCCATATCCGGCCCCCGCGTCAAGGAAAGAATGCCCTATCCTTTTATCCAAGCCCATGCCAAAAGCTACTTCCTTAACATCCGCCCCTACCTTATCGCATATCTGCGAAAAGGCATTGATAAAGGAAATTTTGGTTGCCAAAAACGCGTTAGAGGCGTGTTTGATTAATTCCGCGGATTTAATATTAGTAACCAAAATAGCCGCGTTCAAAGGTTTGTATAAATTCGCCAAAATATCTTTGGCTTTTTTTGACTCAACTCCAATAATAATCCTGTCCGGATGCATAAAATCATTTATGGCCTGGCCTTCTCTTAAAAATTCAGGGTTAGATGCCACATCAAATTTAATTTTCTGTTTAATGTAGGCTGAAATTGTACGCTTTACCCATTCCCCTGTTTCAACCGGAACTGTAGACTTCTCAACTATCAGGCGGTATTCTGTCATATTTAAAGCAATATTGCGCGCCACATCTTCCACGTCCGTAAGATCGACCTCTCCATTTTCCAAAGAAGGTGTGCCTACGGCTATAAAAATTATTTCAGATTTTTTAACCGCTTCTTTAATGCTAGAGCTAAATAAAAGCTTTTTATTCTTAATATTGCGCGCAATTAATTCTTTAAGGCCTGGTTCATATATCGGAATTTCGGCTTTTTTAAGCTTTTCAATTTTTCTGTCATCCTTATCAACACAGAGGACATTGTTACCTAATTCCGCGAGGCAGGAACCTGTAACTAATCCTACATAGCCCGAACCAATTATTGAGATATTCATATTTTTATCATAAACACAAATTTTCACAGATATCCGTGTCTATCCGTGTCTTTTATATCCGTGTTAATCCGTGCTCTGTGAGCCTGGTTTGGGTTGATGGTAACTTTGATCAAGCCCGAATTCCGTTTTCGGGAAAGCTTTAAGCCTAAAAATCAACCATACGGTTTCGCCATGCTTACTGGATACATTATATTTAAAATCCATAAACCAGCAATGAAGATCCCTGGTGATGCCGTACTCCTGTTCTTTTAAGCCGCTTTTTAAACTTGGGTCATGCCCAATTTCGTATCTGTTGTAAATTGAAAATTTCCATTTCGGATTTATGCGCCACTCAAAATCAGAAACTACCCCATCGCTTCCTTTCCTCTGGCAGCGCTGACCAAGACTAAAAGAACGTTCTTTACCAAAATTAAAATTAATATCGTAATTTATGTTAGAGAGACGGCCATAGTTTGGATCAGAACGCGCTCCGGAATGCTTAAGGGTAGCGTCAGCATCAAAAGTAACCCAGGAGTAAGGCATCAGCCTTACATCAAAAAGTATATCCGAAAAATTACTTCCTCGTTTATCGCCAGTTTTAGAATCAAAAATATAAGTACTACTCGCCTTAATTTCAGCTAAATCCACGCTTTTATCGTTTCGCTTAGTTTGCAGCTTATTAGATAACTCTAATAAAAGAGAATTATTTCGGCTTATGGAATCTATGCTATCAATTTGCTTTATGTGGCTGATTGAAATAGTAGGCTCATGGTTATAAGAATAAGAAATTGTAGGGGTGATTATATGCCTAAGGCTGTTTATATCTAGATTTAAAAAATTCGATTTAGCATCAAAAACACGATAAAACTTCGTGCTCGCGCTTGTCCCGGTATAAAAAATCGTCCGCACGGGAAACGAAGAGCCATCCGCTCCTTTATCATAAATAGTCTGACGGCTGGCAACAAAAGGAGTAAGCTCAATAAAGGCAACCTTTGAAGGCAGAGAAAATTTATTAGTGGTATCTAATCTCGCCACGGTTTCATCATCGAGAGAAACTGGGGAGGCTGATGCTTTTTTATTAAAATTCGATAGGACGCTGTTGTTTTCAAAATAAAAAGGAGTGCCCGCGATTTGAATATTCGGCAAGTTATATTTTAATTCAGGGTTTTTGTCTAATTGGTCATACCAATGATTAACGCGTTCTTGCATAAGCACATCAAGGCTTGAGTATTGAAAATTATGGTGAACTGAAATGTATGTCAAAGGCTGGGCGTCTTTCTCAAATTCACGATAAAAATAATCCTTTAAGAAATCATTTGACGGGCCCAGGATTTTTCTTTTTTCATCATTTATCTTATAAAATTCCGCTACCATGTTTGTTCTTCTGTCTATATCCCATTTATGCCGCAGCCGGAGCAGATACCTCTGAAATTCAGCCGGACTGGCCTCCGAAAGGCCGTTTGCCCTTTCCTGAGTATAATAAAACTTTAAATCCCCTTTGCCGAATCCTTCTGTTGTATAATTTGTCCCGAATCCTTGGGCTAACCCTAATTTTTCTCTGTAATCAAGATAAAACCTTCCATTTATATTTTTAGTCAAATTATACCTGGTGGCAGTCAAAAGATACGGCCCCCAATCCTTTCTTTTACCAGGAGTCATCTGAATATGCATCAGGGGATCGCTAAAATCACGGTTGAATTGGGGCAGGTAGAGCAAAGGAATCTTTCCTATGTACAAGGTAGTATCCTTTGCCTGAACTTTATCCTGTGGAAAGAAATTAACCTTTCTTGATTTTATGCGCCAATGCGGAACATCAAAATCACAAGTAGTAATATAACCGCGCTGACTGATAAACTCTGTATCGCTTACCTTTTCAATTTTCTTGCTTACCCCAAAATATGGATTGGCTCTAAATTCCGAATTATAAATGATACCAGTCTTATTTTGAAAATTATAAACTATTTTTTCTCCTTCAATAACGCCTTTTTGATCATCTAACCTGGCATTACCTTCGGCTACAGCGTCTTTGGTCTGGCTGTCAATTACTATTTTTTGGCAAGTAAGTTTGGCGCCTTTATACTCAACTTCTACATTTCCGGAAATAGAAATTTCTTTTCCGGTAGTTGAATACTCAATTATATCACCATTGACACTCATAGGCCCATCTTTGGCTTCCCACGCAAATACTATAGTAACCAGTAACCAGTAACCAGTAACCAGTAAAATTAATGATTTTTGTAGATGGCAAATTTTCATTTATTATATTTCTTCAGCGTTCAATGTTTAGCGTATAGCGTTTCCTATCCGCTATCCGCTATACGCTCTACGCTAATCCTTGGCATTTTCTCTTACTAATATTGCCGCGCCGATTAACCCGGCGTCAGGGCCTAATTTTGCTTTTAAAACCTTTACATCTTTAGCCTGCACACTCATCGCGCGCTTAAAAATAGTTTTTCTAATCTTCTCAAACAAGGCTTCCCCCGCGTCAGAAACACCTCCGCCAATAATAATAGCATCTAAATTAAGGACATTTACCATCCCAGCCAAAGCAATTCCTAATCGCTCCCCTACTTTATTCCATATATCTAAAGCGCGTTTATCTTGTTTTTTCGCGAGCTCGCTTAATTGCTCTAAACTTATCTCCCGCGAAAACTTTTGTTTCGCCTCAAAAAGAATCTTCTTATTGCCAACGTAAGACTCAAGACAAGCAATCCCGCCGCAAGGACAACTCGGACCTTTCTCATTAATGGGCATATGGCCAAATTCTCCCGCGGCATTAGAAACGCCGCGATAAAGCTTGCCCCCAATAATAATCCCCCCCCCTACCCCCGTTCCTAATGTCAGGCATAAAGCGTTTTCGTATCCCTTCGCGCTACCTATTTTATGCTCCGCCAGAGCCATCACCTTCGCATCATTATCCAAAAAAACAGGCAAACAGACCTCTCTTTCTAAAATACGCTTTAGGCCCACCTCTTTCCAACCGGGAATATTTGGAAAAAAATGCACAATTCCTTTTTTAGCATCTGTTGGCCCCGGCACCCCAAGGCCAACTCCCAAGATAGATCCTTTTTTTAATTTATTATCATTAATAATTCTGTTTACGCAAAATTCAATTGCCTTTATTAAAAGCTCTTTCTTCTTAAATGTTTTAGTGCTTAAAAAAAACTTGGAAATAATCCTATAATTTAAATCAAGAAGCGCGATTTTTAAATTTGTCCCGCCTAAATCTATGCCTATAAGGAATTTTCTTGTCATTCGTAGGGGCGATTCGCGAACCGCCTATATAAAGGTTAAACGAGACATTAAAATAATATTCTATCTTAAAAATCTGAATTTATCAAGACATAAAATTCTGTTGTCTGGGCGGTTCGTGAACCGCCCCTACGACGAAACATAAACCATCACGGGGTTATTCGTATAAATAATATTTGTAGGGGCGGTTCGTGAACCGCCCATATGGGGCAACAGCTAATCTTGAACGCAGACTCTGTTTCTGCCTTGCTGCTTGGCAAGATACAATGCCTTGTCTGCCTTATCGATGATTTTTTGCGGTTCAAAAACATTAGCAGAACATACCGATATACCTATACTTACTGTGGCTCTTAAATCCTCGTCATAAGCGCTAATATGTTTTGCTTCTATGGCCTGCCGGATACGCTCCGCGGCAAAACGCGCCTGATCCTTATTTGTCTCCGCCAAAACAATAGAAAGCTCTTCACCGCCGTAACGGCCCATAAAATCTATCTGCCTGATACTATCTTTAATGATTCTGCTGACCTCCCTTAAGATAGCATCTCCAACCAAATGCCCATACTGATCATTACATTCCTTAAAACGATCGATATCGATCATAAGAAATGCTAAGCTAAGATTAAACTTTTTTGAACGCTTAAGTTCTTCATTAAACCTATTCATAAAATGCCTGCGGGTAAAAGCTTGGGTAAGATTATCAATAATAGCAAGTTCTTGCACTTTCTGATATAAAAGCGCCCTCTTAAGCCCCAAGGTATACTGCTGGCCTAAAATATAAAACTTTTCTTTGTCTTTTTCTTCAACATCTCTGGCAATCAAATAACCTAAAATATCATTCTGAACTGTTAAAGGGAAAATTGAATAACTTCTAAACTGCGCTAAATCCGCGTCAGGCTTAATAAACTGACAATCTTTATTTCCAATATATTTAGCCGCATGCTCCTTAAAAATATTGAACAACTCATTTTCATCAAGGGTCTTACAAATATCCTTGGTTATATCATAAAGGGCTACTGTCTCCTTAACAGATTTTTCTAAAGCAAAATTATTGGTTTGGAGTTCTTTTTCTTCGAGCATCAATTTTTCATATTTATTTTTCAAAGATTCTAAGTTTTTGCTTTCCGCCATCAAAGCATACGAAAGAATTCTTTTTAATGAAATATATATAAAAACGCTTAGTAAGATTAGTATAAATATGATCATTTGAGAGATCCTTTCAAGGAGTGAAACTAGTCCTTGTCATTGCGGGCGAGTAAAACGACGAGAAATCTTTATCGTCAGGATTTCTCCCTTCGGTCGAAATGACAGTATATGGTGTTAACCATTGTCATTGAAACTGCATGGATGCCCGTTTACACGGGCATAACAAACCAGGGAATCAAGCGTTATATGGAACATACCTGATTTCTTCCTTTTCGCTTTGCCTCATACATTGCTTTATCAGCTTTATAAATTAACCCATCAGCCTTTGTATCATCATCAGGAAAGGCTGCTACGCCAATTGACACAGTAATGGCTACTTCAACCCTTCGTAAAACTACTTTATCTTTTTCTATCATTCCGCAAAGTTGCGTGGCAATTTCAACTGCCTTCTTCTTATCTGTATTTTCAAGGATCACGCAAAATTCCTCTCCGCCGAAACGGCATACCACACGATCTAAGTCATTCAAAAAAACAATTATATTTTTAGTTATTTTTTTTAAAACAATGTCGCCCGCGCTATGCCCGAATTTATCGTTATAATTCTTAAAAAAATCAATATCCAGCATCAATAAAGAAAAGGCCGCATTCGCAACGCAAGCGGACCTTTCACACTCCTGGGCTAAACGATCCATTAGATACCTTTTAGTATAAGCCAGAGTCAAACTGTCGCGTATAGACAGCTCCTGCGTCTTAAGAAAAAGCTGACTGCTTTCTAACGCCACAGCCCCCAAATCGCAGACTGAAACTAAAAATCTTAAGTCATCCTGCGTATAAAAATCCTTATTAGGGTTGTCTAATCTTAATATCCCTACAAAATTATTTTCATTTATAAAAGGCGCGCTGATTAAAGATGAAATTGGCCGCGCGTCTTGAACCTTTAATTTTTCCGAATCAAAACGAAAATCACTTCCGACATCCTCAATCAAGAGAGGGGTTACGTGCCTCAACATCCAAGTATCAAACATATCCCCTTCCTTTGCTTTTATTATTAGACTCTCCCGTTCTTTTTTTGTTTTAAAGAGGCTCAATTTATGGGTTTGCTTATCAATAAGATACAGAAAACAAGCGCCCTTAGCCTCTGAGATCAAGGAAAAGGTAACCGAGACAATACTGTTTGAAATGTATTCTAAATCAAGATTCTGATTTATTTGTTCAATAATATTTTTTAAACTGTCATAACGAACTCTTTTGACTAATAACGCGGAATTGGATTTTTGCTCCTTTAAAATATCCGCCTGGATAATATTTAGCTTCTCCTGGGTATCCTGTATTTCAGATTCAATCTGATATCTGGCCTTAGAGTTCTGATTAAGCAGAAAAAATAAGGTAACGGCGTTAGCTAGATAAAAAATAAACAGCAATCCTAAAGGATGACGGCTGAAATTAAATGCTATTAATATTGGTATTATAATAAGCGAGAACAGAAATAAAATAACACGCGGAATTGGTTTTGAAGCGGCGACAGGTAACATAACAACAGAAATTAAAAATGAAAAATTGGGGAGAGCACTGTTGAAGTTACGTATAATTTTTCATTTTTCATTTTTCATTTTTAATTACGAATTTTATTTAAACGATAGTCTCTTCGGTATTTTTATTAAAAAAATGCACTTTACTCATATCAAAGACAACATCCATATCTTGATTAATTTTTGGCTTATTATGCGCTCCTACCCGGGCAATAAAGGTGTGCTTTCCTGTATTCAAATAAAGATATACTTCAGACCCCATGGGTTCTGATACTTCGCAGTTTACTCTGACAATGTTTTCAGGAGGCGCCTCGGAAACAAAAAGCTTATCGTAAATATCTTCTGAACGAATTCCTAAAATTACCTCTTTTCCTTCGCAAGACAACATTTTTTTATGCATATCTTCAACTAATTTTACCAGAATAACGCCTTCATCAAAATATAATTTTGAGTCTTTCTTAATGATTCTTCCATTCATAAAATTCATCGGCGGTGAACCAATAAAACCGGCAACAAATTTATTTTTAGGGTTATCATAAATAGTTATCGGATTATCTACCTGCTGCAAAACACCATCTTTCATGACAGCGATTCTATCACCCATAGTCATAGCCTCAACCTGATCGTGTGTAACATAAATTATTGTGGTTTGAAGTTTTATATGAAGCTTGTGTATCTCCGTGCGCATCTGAACTCTCATCTTCGCGTCCAGATTGCTCAAAGGCTCATCAAATAAGAAAACAAGCGGTTTCCGGACAATAGCCCTTCCCACTGCTACGCGCTGCCTTTCTCCGCCAGAAAGTTCCCGCGGCTTACGATTAAGCAGCCGTTTAATTCCTAATATATCCGCGGCTTCAGTTACTCTTTGTAGAATCTCTTTTTTAGGGATATGCCTTAATGTCAAACCAAAAGACATGTTTTCAAATACAGTCATATGCGGATAAAGGGCGTAATTTTGGAAAACCATAGCAATATCTCTATCCTTGGCAGGCACATCATTAACTAATTTATCCGAGATATATACCTGGCCGGTTGTTATTTCTTCAAGCCCTGCTATCATCCTCAAAGTAGTAGACTTACCGCACCCGGAAGGCCCAACCAAAATCATAAATTCCTTATTTTCAATTCCCAAGCTGATATTATCAACTACCTTGACATTACCGGGAAAAAATTTAGTAACATTTCTTAAGCTAACCTGGGCCATTACCTCGCTCCTTTCGTCGCTCGGAGAGTACAGAGAACAGAGTACAGAGTACAGAGAAAACAAAAAAAAGATTCTTCTGTGCTCTGCGCTCTGTTCTCTGTACCCTATTCTCTATTTTTTTATTATACATATACTAATCTAAATAGTCAAGTAATTGACTTAATGTTGCTTTTAAATCTTTACGCTGCACAATCATATCTATTAAACCATGATCCAAAAGAAACTCCGAACGCTGAAATCCGGGAGGTAATTTCTGCCTAATAGTCTGTTCTATGACTCGCGGCCCGGTAAAACCAATTAATGCCTTTGGCTCAGCGATAATCACGTCTCCTACTCCGGCAAAAGATGCCATAATTCCGGCCATAGTAGGATTAGTTAAGATTGAAATGTAAGGAAGCTTTGCTTTATGATGATAAGCAAGCGCGGCGCAGGTTTTAGACATCTGCATCAGGCTAAACATACCCTCATACATCCTAGCGCCACCTCCAGAGCCAGAAATAATAAGCATAGGAAGCTTATTATTTGTTGCCGTCTCTATAGCGCGCGTTATCCTTTCACCAACTACCGAACCCATTGACCCCATAATAAAACGGGAATCTGTAACCGCGATAATTATTTTTTTATTATTCAAGGCAGCCTCTCCGGATATAACCGCGTCAGAAAGCCCGGTTAGACTTTGGTCAGCTGCCAATTTTTCTTTATAAGTCTTAGGCCCTTTAAAATTTAAAGGGTCGGCAGAGCGCATATCTTCATCGTATTCCTGAAAGGTACCCTTATCTACAAGAAAGTTTATTCTTTCTTTCGCGCCTAAAACAAAATGATAATTGCATTTTGGGCAAACCTTAAGATTCTCTTCTAATGTTTTATTATACAATGTTTCAGAGCACTCCCCGCACTTAGTCCAAAGTCCGTCAGGAATCTCTTTCTTCTTTATCTTGACAATCGTATATTTTGGTTTACCGAATAGCGCCATTTTTCCTCGCTTTGATTAGTAATTAGTGGTTAATACTACTCCCAGACTGTCATTTCGACCGAAGGGAGAAATCTTGGGAGTAAAGATTTCTCGTCGCTTTGCTCCTCGAAATGACAAGATTTAACTTTATAATACGCGCTAATATAAGCTAGTCGCTAATCACTAATTTTATTCAAATTTATTAATCACCAGCCCCGACAACACCTTAGGATAAAAATACGTTGATTTAGACGGCATTCTTTCACCGTTTAAAGCAATAGAAACCACCTGTTGAATTTTCACAGGATTAAGAAAAAAACCAAGATATGAAGGATCTTTATCAACGCAATCTATAAAATCCTGCGCGTTCTGGCTAAAAGAAAGCCTTTTATCATTTTCTAAATCCAGGTCTAAGAGTTCTTTTAGGATAATCGCGTTCAAAATAGACGCGTCCAATGACCTAAACTCCGCGGATTTAGCGCTGATCATTTGGGCTAAAATCTTGATACTCTTCAAACGTAAGAGGTAATACTTTTTATCCTTATACATTCCCAATAGATGCTCATTGCGGCCTCCTTTTTCCATTAAAAGGAAAAAGGTTTGTTTATTTTTAACTTCTTCCACGTCAAAATAATTTTTAAGGCTAAGTTTAAAAGCATTAAAATCAAAATCCGGATCCAATTTAAGCAAACGATGCACGCCTAAAATTGTTAATCCTCTTGAATCCGTATTAGTAAAATAAGAAAGTATAAAATTAGGGCTTTCTTCCGGGCCTATCCGGCCAAATTTCTCTATCAATTCCTGCCTATAATTACAAGCAACCTCGTAACGATGGTGGCCGTCAGCGATAAGAATATCTTCTTTTGAAACAGCGTCCTGTATGCTAGTTATAATATCAGATGAATCTACTTTCCATAGCTTATGCGTAATCTTTTCTTCATCCGTAATATTAATAATCGGCTCTTTATCTTGAATATGCTTTTGAAAGGTGCGCGCGATAATACGTTTTTTATCCGCGAACACGACAAATATCGGACTTAAATTCGCCTTTACTTCTTTTAAAAGTTTTAACCTATCCTCTTTCGGGGCAAGCCGCGTATGCTCATGACTAAATACCGCTCTCCCCTCATCACCCAAACGTAAAAGCGAAATAAATCCTAAACGCGTGCGTTTTTCTCCCTTCAAATTATACTGCTGGCTATAAAAATATATCGCGCTCTCTTTATCTTGGACAAGTATGCCGTCCCTTAGCCACTCTTTAAAATACCTGGCCGCGGATTGATATTTATTTTCCCCTGAAGAGTCTTTTCCAAGAAGGATATGGATTAAATTATTGGGATGAATATTGCGGTAATGCTCTTGAGCATCGGAAGAAATTACATCATAAGGCGGGCAAACAACCTTAGAAAGATCGTGAATTTTATCCTGATTATAAAAAACGCCTTTAAGCGGCTCTATTTTATTCATTTTTTTTGACATTCCTTAATTTTAGGACAAGTAGCAGAACAGGATTTCTCACTCCCTGGATTTGGTTTTTTCCTATAATCAGTGGCATAAAAACCTGTCCCCTTAAAGATTATCCCGGCGCCGCTTCCGATTAAACGTCTTATTTTTTTATTACATTTGGGGCAATTCTCTATATGTTTATCGGTTATCTTCTGAGATAGCTCATAAGTATGTCCGCAGTGACTGCATTCGTATTCGTATGTAGGCATGGTTCCTCGCTTCGCTCGGAAGAGAACAGAAACCAGAGTACAGATTACAAAAAAGTTTTTCTCTGTTCTCTGTTCTCTGTACTCTCTTTATACTCTGTTCTCTATTTTTATTTAAACGCCTTCTTAATCTTATCCGAAAAACTTTCCTTATTAATATTTTCTCCTGAAAGCCGGGCAAATTCTTCAATCAGATCACGCTGTTGGACAGTTAAACGGGTAGGTATCTCAACATTAACCTTAACCATCTCGTCTCCTATCCCATGCCCGCGCAAATCTAGAATACCTTTTTCCTTGAGCCGAAAAATTCTTCCACTTTGCGTACCAGCAGGAACTTTCATTTCTACGTGACCATCTAAAGTAGGAACTTCTATTTCCGCGCCCAAAATCGCCTTACTTAAACTTATATTTATCTCAATTAATAAATCATTATCGTGCCTTTGAAAGACTGAATGCGGCCGAACTTCAATTCCCACGTATAAATCGCCCTTCGACAGAGTACCTGCCTCGCCTTCTCCTCTAACCCTTAAGTTTGAACCCGTATCTACGCCAGCAGGTATCTTTACTGAAATTTTATGGACAACCTTAGTTCTTCCTTCCGCGTGGCAATCAGGGCAAGGCGCCTGTATCATTTTCCCAACTCCCGCGCATCGCGAACAGGTTTGCGCCAACTGAAAAAAACCGCTAGAAACCACTGTGCGGCCAGACCCCTTACATTGAGGGCAAGTAATTTTTTTAGTGCCCGGTTTCGCGCCGCTGCCGGAACAAGTTAAACAAGTTTCATAACGCGGAACGGTTATTGTTTTTTCAACTCCGCTAGCTGCCTCTTCCAAACTTATATCTATAGATATTTGTAAATCCCTCCCCCTGCGCTGCCCTCCCGCGCTGCCGCCTGTTTGCTGGCCGCTAAAAAAATTAAAACCCAAATCACTAAATATTTCGTTAAAAACGCCTCCGCCAAAACCAAAATCCGACATACCCTCAAATATACTGCCGAAATCCGCTCCCTTAAAAATATCTTCATAAGCGTATTTTTGATCTATGCCGGAATGACCATGTTGGTCGTAAAGGCTACGTTTCTGAGAATCGGATAAAACCGCATACGCCTCGGAGATTTCTTTAAATTTCTCCTCCGCTTCTTTTTTTTGTTCATGAGGCACGCGGTCAGGATGATACCGCAGAGCCATCTCGCGGTAAGCCTTTTTTATTTCATCCAGCGTCGCGCTCTTCTTCGCGCCTAAAACTTCGTAATAATCGCGTTTGGTAGACATTAACCCTCGCTTCGCTCGGGAGAAAACAGATTACAGAGAACCGAGCACAGAAAATTCTTTTTTGTTTTCTCTGTTCTCTGTTCTCTATTCTCCATTCCCTATGGAATGTTCTGGTTTATAGTTATTTTTTATCAGTTTTATTCTCATCATGAAATTCCGCGTCAATAACATCTTCTTCTTTTTTCTTTTCTTTTTGCTCCTCTTCTGGTTTCTGGTTACCGGTTTCTGGTTTCTCTTTTTGTTTAGCCGCCGATTGCTTATAAATCTCTTCGGCTAATTTATGCGAAGCCTTAGTTAAATCCTCTACGCCCTTTTTAATTCTATCAATATTTTTATCCTTTATTGCCGCCTTTAAATCATTGAGCCGGGCTTCTATATCAGCGCGTTCCTCCTGACTTACTTTATCGCCAAATTCCTTCAACGATTTTTCAGTCGCGTAAATCAAGGTATCCGCCTGATTGATAACCTCTATCTCTTCTTTTTTCTTGGTATCTTCAGCAGCAAACTTCTCCGCGTCTTTGACCATTTTATCAATTTCTTCCTTGGAAAGTTTCTTCGGCGCGGTAATACGGATAGACTGCTCTTTGCCGGTCCCTAAATCTTTGGCCGAGACATGTACAATACCATCGCGGTCAATATCAAACTTTACTTCAATCTGTGGTATGCCGCGCTGCGCGGCAGGAATACCTACAAGATCAAACCTACCCAACTCCACATTGTCATCCGCTAACGGACGCTCACCTTGTAATACACGGATAGTTACCGCGGTCTGACTATCCGCGGCAGTAGAGAAAATCTGGCTCTTTTGAGTAGGGATAGAGGCATTTCTTTCAATTAATTTTGTATTCACTCCACCCAATGTTTCAATACCCAATGAAAGCGGCGTTACATCAAGCAATAAAACATCTTTTACATCGCCTTTGATAATCGCCGCCTGAATTGCCGCTCCCATAGCCACACATTCCATAGGGTCAACCCCGCGCTCAATCTTTTTGCCAACATAATCCTCTACAAATTTCTGCACAATAGGCATCCGAGTTGGCCCGCCAACCATAATAATGCGGTCAATATCGCCGGATGACAACTTCGCGTCGCCAAGCGCCTGCTCCATAGGGTGACGGCATTTATTAATTATAGGAGCCACCAAATCTTCAAGCTTGGCCCGAGTTATTGTCATAGTAAGATGCTTTGGCCCGGTTGAATCAGCTGTAATAAAAGGAAGGTTTATGTCGGTAGAAACCGTGGAAGAGAGCTCAACCTTGGCCTTTTCAGCAGCTTCACGCAAACGTTGTACAGCCATTTTATCATTTAATAAATCTATGCCTGTCTCGCGCTTAAACTGGCCGGCAATATATTCAAGAAGAATCTTGTCCATATCTGTTCCGCCTAATTGCGTGTCACCGGATGTTGATTGCACATGAAATACGCCTTGAGCCATCTCCATAACAGTTACGTCTAATGTTCCGCCGCCTAAATCAAAAACCATAATCTTCTGCTCTTTTTGCGCTTTTTCTAAGCCATAAGCAAGACAAGCAGCCGTAGGTTCGTTAATTATTCTTAAAACTTTCAACCCGGCTATTTCACCCGCGTCTTTAGTCGCGGTTCTTTGGTTATCATCAAAATAAGCAGGACAGGTAATTACTACTTCTTCTACCTTGTCTCCCAGATAATTTTCAGCATCCTGCTTTATCTTCTGTAAAATAAAAGCGGAAATCTGCTGAGGTGTATATTCTTTTCCGAAAACCTTAAACGCGTAATCTGTTCCCATCTTGCGTTTGGCAGCCTGGATTGTTCCTTCCGCGTTTATAGTTGCCTGCCTGCGCGCCGGCTCGCCTACTAAACGCTGACCGTCTTTTGTAAAAGCAACGTAAGAAGGAAACGCCTTTCCGGAAGCCACACCCGCGCCTTCCGCTGAAGGAAGAATTACCGGCCGTCCGGCCTCCATAACTGCCGCTGCTGAATTAGATGTTCCCAAGTCAATACCGATTACTTTTGCCATTACCTCGCTCCTTTCAGTCGCTCGGAGAGTACAGAGTACAGAGTACAGAGTACAAAGTACAGAGAAAAGAGAAAAGATTAACTCTGAGAATTAATTAATCCCCAAATCATACTTGTAATCTCTTTTGTCTCTAAGCGAACCTTATTATATTCATCTTCCTTAATCAATTCTTGACGTTTTAATACGTTAAACACAGAAACACATTCTCTGGCTGAATCTAAAGAAATACCAAAATATCTATTTTTCTCTTTCTTTGATTTTTTACCATTGCCTTCGGCTAAATTATTCGCTATAGATAAAGCCGCCCTTATTAGATTTCCCCCTAAAGAATATTCGTATTCTCCAGGTAAAGCTTTTACTATCAAAAATATCTTATCTATAAGCTCCAAAGATTTCTGATATACCTTTAATTTTTCAAAATCAAATTTAAACTCCTCCATCTTCTGTTCTCTGTTCCCTGTTCTCTGTTCTCTTGGAAACCTTAACTTTCGCTGTCCTAATTACCCTCTCATTTAAAAGATAACCTTTTTGCAGTTCCTCTACAATCGTATGTTCCGGCAGGTCTTTGTTTTCCACCTGCATCAATGCTTCATGACAATACGGGTCAAATATCTTTCCTTGCGCCTCAATGGGCTTTACTCCATATTCTTTGAGCATCTCATAAAGATGCGCCAAAATCATCTCTACGCCTTTCGAGAACGCGGATAAACCCTCCTGCTGCGGCAGCGCTAAATCAATAGTACGCTCCAAATCGTCTAAAACGCTTAATAATTCTAAAATAATTCCTTCATTGGCAAATTTTACAAAATCCTGCTTCTCTTTTTCTAACCGCTTACGCGTATTTTCAAAATCCGCCTGTAAACGCAGTGTTTTATCCCAATACTCTTTTGCCCTGTCAGTTTCCTCTTTTAATTTTAAATACTCTGACTCTTTTAGAGTAACAAGCTGCTCTTCCGCTTGAGGCGTAGGAATCTCTTCATCCTGTTTTTGAGTTTGGCTTTTCATTATATAATATAGAAATAATTACCCTATTTAGGGTAAAGTCTTATAATTTTAGCATAAATTGCTTTTTTGTCAATAGTCTGGTATCGTTTTGTCTGATGTCGATTCTGGTGTCAATTAGCTAATCAATTGGCTATTATCAATTGGGATTATCTCTTTATTTTGCAAGAGTTTATGATAAAGGGCTTTGGGCAGATTCGCGTGGATTCTTATTTCTTTTTGTAAATACTTGATCTCTCTTACCTTACCTTCACGGTAGAACAAATCTACCAGATACATCCGTGAATGCGCGATAGCGATTTGCGCGTCAACCATCTTTGGCTCAAAAATTTCCTGAATTGCTTTTAATAAACTATCCAAATTCTTTTCTAATTTTGCTGAAATATGAATCGAATGAGGAAAGTTTTCCCCTAAATCGCTCAACCAGAATTCATCTGTCAGGGCATCAATCTTATTTAGCACTGTAATAGTGGGCTTTTGTTCTATCCCTAACTGTTTTAAAACTGAAAGAACAACCTCACTATGCTCCTTTGCCAAGGCCGAACTTACGTCTAAAACATGAATCAAAAGATCCGCCCCTATTGCCTCTTCTAATGTAGCGTTAAAAGCCTCAATCAAGTGATGCCCAAGATTACGCAAGAAGCCAACCGTATCAGAAATAACAATATTCTCACCGTTTGGTAATTTCAAAATCTTTGATAAAGGGTCGAGGGTAGTGAATAACCCATCAGAGACAATTTGATTTGTCTGAGTAAGGGCGTTTATCAGAGTTGATTTGCCGGCATTGGTATAGCCTACCAACGCTATAGTAGGTAACTCGTGCTCTTTTCTTTTCTTTTTCATCGTCAACCGATGTAACGCGACACCCCTTAAATCTTCCTTTAGATTATCAATCTTGCCTCTTAATCGCCTTCTATCCATCTCCAACTTTTTCTCTCCCGGTCCCCGCGTCCCAATCCCGCCGCCTAAACGAGAAAGTATTATACCCTTCCCTGTAAGCCTAGGTAAAAGATATTGTAACTGCGCAAGTTCAACCTGCATTCTACCTGTTGGGGTCTTGGCGCGCCGGGCAAAAATATCCAGAATTAATTGCGTGCGATCAACAGTCTTTTTGCCGACTATCTCTTCGAGGTTGCGCTGTTGCGTTCCCGATAAATCATGGGAAAAGATTAAAACATCTACGTTTTTCTCTTGAGATATCAAAGTCAATTCCTCAGCTTTTCCTTTACCGATAAAAAGATTAGCGGTAGGTTTTTCACAATTACAGATAATATTATCCGCAATTTCAACCCCGCACGCGTTAGCTAATTCCTCTAACTCCGTAACAGCATCATCAATACGCCAATTATCCTTCTCTGATCTTAATTTTATAGTAACTAGCAATGCTTTTTCCATTCAGACTATGTCGTAATCCCTATTTTGAAAACTAGGGGACGCTTCTGGGTTTTTGCCAACTTAAGAAGAACCGAAAACCCAGAAACGTCCCCGGATTTTCTTTATCGATTTTTTTTCCATGGCCTTGATGATCCGCTTTCAGTTTTCTTCCACGGCCTTGATTCGCCTTCGGTTTTCTTCCATGGCCTTGATGATCCGCTTTCAGTTTTCTTCCACGGCCTTGATTCGCCTT
>CAKKQB010000021.1:5053-15222 GCA_919901915.1 Omnitrophica bacterium GWA2_41_15 | reverse complement strand
GGTTTTCTTCCATGGCCTTGATGATCCGCTTTCAGTTTTCTTCCATGGCCTTGATTCGCCTTCGGTTTTCTTCCATGGCCTTGATTCGCTTCGGGATTTTTCCCATGGCTTTGACGATCCGCCTTCGGGCGACCGAGGACGAAATGTCCGAGGAAGTGTCGCGCCCATCTGGGCGGGACGCTTCTTCCATGGCCTTGATGATCCGCCTTCGGGGCTCTTCCATGGACGAGCCCCTTCCTCAGTCTTTTTCCAAGGTTCCTGTTCAGCTGAACTTTTCTGCCAAGGCTTTGACTGATCTTTCTTTTTACGCCACCGCATAGGATTATTTTTATTATTCTGCCATAGTGTATTCTTTTTCGGTATTTCAGATAAACCATGCCGCTTCATATAACTCTGCGCGCGCCTTCCACTTTTATATGTTCCCGGTTTATTAAAAACCGGCTTAACCAAAACTTCTTCCTGTGTCTTCTCTTTTAACGCGCTCTTTACCTGAATTTCTTTATCCGCGGAAAGCGAGCCCGCGGCCTGTTGATCTTTAGGAAGAGACGGACTAACACTAAGAACACGATCCATAAAATCCTTACCATTAAGAGCGGCTATCGCGGCGAGCGCCTGTTGTTCATCAGGCATTTCTATAAAACCAAATCCTCTTGATTTAGGCGCTTTTTTTTCATCCCTCTTCACAATTACCGCGGAAACAACATCTCCAAAACCCTCAAAAAGCTTCTTTAAATCCGCCTCAACAACGTTAAACGACAAATTACCCACAAAAATATTCATAGTTATCTCCTGGTATAATCTTCAGGTATAAATCTAGGGATTATACCTGATTACTGAGATTAGTTTAGATTACAGCGATTAAACCATTAATCGCCTTATTTGACAACTTTTGTTACCAAAATTTATCAATAAACCAACTTTATATCCAGATGCCTTTAAATAAGATAAAACCTGCAATTCAAACACTGCAGGGATATTGCCTGTTAAGGCCTTAATTTCAACATAAGCACAGGCAATTATCCTTTTAGTTAAAGGGTCTCTGTTTTTAATCTTTGTAATCTGTTTTTTAATCACTGTAATCAAGACATCCTCACTTCTTTCTCATTATAGGATGTCTGTATCTAAGTTACGTCCTCAACTCCCCGCACGCTAGCCCGAGAAAGCTTCTTTGCGCCATGGAGCCGTTTTGATTCTAGAATTTTTAATTTTGCCCGGCGGGACCTCCTGCGTTTCTGCCGGCGGATTTTCTCAATACGTTTTTGTTCTTTAGAAAGTTTTCCAAGGATTGCGCGCTCAATCTTTTCAAGCAGGAGCTGTCTGGCGCAGTAGCGATTCTGAGCCTGAGAGCGCTCTTTTTGGCATTTGACTTCAATTCCCGTAGGTAGGTGACACAGATACACGCAGGTAGAAACCTTATTGACGTTCTGCCCCCCATGCCCTTGAGCGCGAATAAATTTCTCAATAATATCCTCTTCGCGCACACCCAAACGCGCCATTATTTCTTGCAGTGATTTTTCCTTTTCAAGAGAGGCCATTAAAGCGGTTTTCTTTTCTTTGTTATTTTTTTCGCCCTAACTACCGAACACAACAAGCCCACAAGCGGCGATAATTTTCCCCTTTCATACGGAAATTCCTTGCAGTCAAACGGTTTAAATTTATAATCAATTTTGTGAATAGAGCATAGCCCTTCCGGAGTAAGAAAAGAACAACGGTTGTCTTCATAACTTGTTCCGGCCTTATAACCAGAAGGAAAATTATCATCCTTTTGAAAGTGGTAAAAATCTCCTGTCAATCCAAGGGATAATATTTTTTTAGCTTCCTCTAAATCCACCCATGCCCCAAAATCACAACAACGATCCTGCTCTTTACATTTTGAACAATTAATCTTTTTCATCTATTTCCCCTTGTCGTGAAAACTAATTAACGATAATTACAAAAACTAAGCGGTATAGAAAAATCTATCCCTTTTAGATGCATAATAACTGCCTGTAATTCATCTTTTTTCGCTGAGCTAACTTTGATTTTTTCCCCTTCAATTTGAGCTTGCACTTTTGTCTTCTGCTCTTTTATAATCCCCATCAGTTCTTTTGCCTTCTCCTTATCAATACCCATGCATATTTCCACGATTTGGCGAAGATAGCCTTCAAATGCCTTTTCGGGATCATTAAATTTAAGAGCTTTAAGAGAAATCTGCCTTTTTGCCATACGGGTAACCAGAATATCGGTAAGGGCGCGCAATTTATAGTCATCAGGCGCGATTAAGGTAACTTTTTTTTCTTTACGATCATAAGCGATAGAGGCTTTACTGTCTTTGAAATCATACCGCTGGGCCAGCTCTTTACTCGCCTGATTTACCGCGTTATCCATTTCTTGAAGGTCCACTTCAGATACAATATCAAAAGAAAAGTTTGCCATAGACTTATTAAAGAAGAAAGGTGGCAGTCACAAAGAACGTGACAGTCACCTTCAACAACCTTTTAGACAGTCACCTTCAACACGCCTTAAACACGAAAGTATAAGTAAATTAAGAGATTTTTAGATTTACAAAAAAAGCCTGGATCTTTAAAAAGATACCAGGCCTTTTCAGTTTAAAATTACAGCTTAACTACATTTGTAGCCTGTTCGCCTTTAGCGCCTTGTTCGATATCAAACTCGACCTGCTGGCCTTCAGCTAAAGATTTAAAACCGTCACCCTTGATTGAGGAATGATGTACAAAAACATCTTTTCCATTCTCAGGAGTGATAAATCCATAACCTTTCTGATCATTGAACCACTTCACTACTCCTTTTGCCATTGCCTGTTACCTCCTTCTTATAAAATTTAGTAAATTGTAGAAATCTTTATCATCTTTACCTGCCAGAATCAAAAAGATTCCTAACGGGGCAAACAATGACAACCGAAAAAATCGCAATGAAATGATTCATCACTTATTCTTACGGTCGAGACTTCTAAACTTTTACTGAATACAGATTAACACTATTTTAAAATTTGTCAATAAATTATTGAAAATGAAATGTATCTTGGGCGGGCAAGCGACCGAGGGCGAAATGCCCGAGGAAGTGTCAGAGCCCAACTGGGCGAGGCCAATCTTTTTAATATTCTTCGTCAAAAAGAGATTGCCACGGGCTGATAAATCAGCCCTCGCGCAATGACACGATAGGGATTGCGACACAATCTCATTGCAAAATCCAGGATGATTACTTTTTATCTTTGAATCTTTCCCAAAGCTTTTTTAAATCAGAAGGAAAAAATTTACTGATTAAAATCCCCGCGTAGATAAGCAGAGAAAACTGCCAGCAATCCTCTGAACCGATAATTAAACCGGTATGAACATCCTCAACTCTTTCTAATTCGCGCTTAAAATATTCTTTTGCTTTCTTTAATGGATCTTCATAAATATCCAATTGAGAAAATTCATGTTTATATTTTAAAGAAGGAAAGGAAACTCCTCTTATATAAAGAAATGTTTTTATTGTATCCGTGCTTGCCTGATAATCCTGCTCAAATTCAAATCCCTCAAACAAAGGCATATTTTGAGGCAAAATGATTGCTGGCTGATGCAAAAGAATCTTACCTTTCCTTACCACTGTATCCGGAATATTTACTGTTGATTCAGCCAAAAAGATATAAGGAATCTCTGAAGCCTCGAAGGCATTTAGATGCGCGGCCCTGGATCTAACAACCTCTGTTTGACTAAGGGCTTTTTCCCACTTTTCTTCCAGATCCATTTTAAAAATACTCCTGGTATACTTCTTTGATTCTGCTCATCGCGTTAATAATAAAGTTTTTAGATAGCGCCGCGGCAGGCGGAATTATTTGGGGGCCAATTTGCAGCGCGTCACAAATCATGCCCAAGCAAGACAAATAATTTAAATACTTCCGGCCTGACAAGGCATCATTTTCTTTAATTGACAGCGGTATATCCGGATTCAAAATGCCCCCTGATTTTACCGGAACCGATAAATTAGCCTCTAGAGTTTCTATAAAACCTTCCAGCAATATACTCCTGCCTGTAACAATAAAATTATTTACTTGATGCAAAGCCACTTTCTTTTCCACGGCGCCTTTTATCTCCTGACAAATTGAATTAGCGCGAGAATTTAAAATCTCCGCAAGAAACTTTAATTTTATTGGCCTGTAGGATTGTTCCTTCTTTACCAATATCTCCTTATCAGGCGCGATAGACTCAACTTTTCCAAGCAGCCCATGAGACCTTTTAATATCTTCCGCCAGATCGAACGGTATCCTTAATTCTTCCTGAAGGCATTTTGTTAAATCGTTTCCGCCAATAAATAAAATCTCCATGTCCACAAGCGCGCCATCTCTAAATATCAATAACTCCGTAACATCTCCTCCTATATCGCAAAGCAAATTCAACCCTTTCAAAAATTCACAATTAAACACGGCTTTGCTAACGGCTAGACCTGAAAAAAACAGTTTTTTCATTTCATACCCTGATTGGTGAATTACGCGGCTTAGATTCTGAACCGCTGAAAGTTTCGCGCAGACTAAATACAAATCCGCTTCTAAACTATGACTGTATAACCCAATAGGGCTGATTACGCTGGTTTTTGAATCTATTATATAATTAAAAGGAATGGCGTGTATTATCTCGTCCTCCAAACTCGAGGCTAATATACGCGCCTGCTCATTTACCCGATGGATATCAGAAACGGTTATGACCTTATTTCCCCTTTCAGCAAGCGGTATTATCGCGCGGGAGTGCTTAGCAAATAAATTCTTTCCCGAGATATTCACGTGAACAAACTTGATATTCATCCCGGACAGCGCTTTCAATTTTTTCACCAGGGCCGTTACGGCAATGATCAAATTCACGGAATCTACGATAACGCCTTTCTCGATTCCTTTTAAAGCCACACTATCAAAATAAATATTTCCGATACGGCCTTTCTTAAGAATAGCCATACAACCAGCAACCTTGCTGGAACCTATATCTAACGCGCAGATATAATTATCATTTAATATGCCCATTTTATTGTTCGTTATGCGTTGTGTGCAAAGATCGTGAAGCGTCGTTCGTGAAGCGTGAAGCGCAAAATACGCTTCACGCTTCACGCTTCACGCAATTACTTCTTTACAGACAAAGCAATATTCCTTAGCTTCACCACCGGCTCTTTAAACCTTAAATCAAAATATTCTATTTTATCTAACTCGTTTTTTCCCTGCATAACCAAATCTGAAAGAATATTGAGCTTATCTTTAATATTGCCATACCCTATTTTTACCTCAAAAGCTAAAGGCGCGGCTAAGAGCTCTTGCCGCGAAAAAAATATTGACGCGCTAAAAGGGCTCGCGACATCAATTTTTTTTATTTTAAAATTTTTTACTATTTTATCCGCCCGCGCTATCTTTATTATATTTAAAGCCAGAATTAATTCCTTAAAATCATATCTTTGCCCGGGTTTTGGACGGAGAATTTTTTTCTCCAACCCCGCGATAACCGGTAATTCCAAATCCTCACCCACAGCGCCTGTTAGCGCGCCCGTACGAAGCGGCATCCCAGCGAGGGGCTGCGCGGAACTGCTGTCGAAATAAAAAAGCGCCCCGCTATCATCAAAAGTAAAATTCCTGCATTGATTTAATACTGCCATCGGACTGCGCCTAAGAAAATCTACAAATAACCGATTAGGCAAAACCCTGGTCAGCCTTACCTTATAATATTGCGGAAATAAACCAAGTACAAATTCTAACTCTTTCTCTAAATCTATGCTGAATATGTTTTTACCTATCAAATAAGAAAGATTGACTTTTTTCGCGTCAATTATATTTCCATAAACAATTTCTTTAAGCTTAAAATAATCGTAATTATTAAAGCTCTTCCAAATATAACCCAAAACAAAAAAAATGGCAAGAAAAATTATTGGAATAAAAAACTGGCGAAAGCTAATTTTTTGTTTTTTCATACGCTAACACTTGATTACACAACCGTTTATTTCTTTTTTAACCGCGTAGGGGTGGGCTTGTCCACCCTGTTCTCTCTTTTTGGGCGGGCAAGCCCGCCCCTACGCGGGTCGTTCACATCGGAATTATCGCGTTTTTCCTTTATACTTTTTTAACGCTAGTTCTATCAATCTAAGGCATAATTCGCCAAACCCTATACCAACTATTCCGGCAGCTTTAGGCAAAAGGCTTGTAGAGGTCATTCCGGGAATGGTATTTACTTCCAAAATCCTTTGTTGATTATTACTATCCAAAATAATATCAACTCTCGAACAACCAAAACAACCAAGAAGCTTATGCGCCAATAAAGCTCTCAATTGTGTTTTTAAAGCAACGCTCTCATCTAGTTTTGCCGGCACGACATATTCCGTCAGGCCTGTTGTATACTTTGCCTCAAAATCAAAAAATGTTTTCTTAGGGATTATTTCAATTACCGGTAACGCCTGCTCATCTAATATCCCCACTGTAAGCTCTCGCCCTGCTATATATTCTTCAACAACTATTCTTTCATCAAATTCGAACGCGGCTTCTACCGCCGCATCCCAGCAATCTTTCGCCCTAACAATAGAAAGGCCGATACTAGAGCCCTGCTGAACAGGTTTAACCACTAAAGGTAGGCCGAAACCCTCAGGCATTTGAATCTTTAAAGGGTGAGCCGCCCTCTCAAACACTTTATATTTAGGGACACTCAAGCCTCCCCTCTCAAAGATTTGCCGCGAAGCAATTTTATCCATAGCAAGCCTGCTTGCCAAAATGCCTGAACCAGTATAGGGAATCTCCAAAGACTCTAAAATACCTTGGATTGTTCCATCTTCGCCAAAACGGCCGTGCAAAGCCAAAAACACACAATCAATTTTATAAGATTTCAATAAGCGGATATTCTCTTGCCTGTTATCAGTCAGTATATCAATAGGCCTAACATCCTGGCCCAATTGCCCTAAAGCCTCGCATACCGCTTTGCCAGACTTAAGAGAGATATCCCTTTCCGCGGATGGCCCGCCCATCAGGACGCCGATCTTACCAAGTTTAGTTCGTGAGTTCGCGGATTCGCTAGTTCGTGAGTTTATCTCCATATTTTTATCTCTGGCTTTAAATCTATTTTAAATTTCTCTTTTACTCTTCTTTTAATCAATCTCATTAATTTTAAAACATCGCTGGCTTTTGCGTTACCCTTATTTAATATGAAATTCGCGTGTTTTCGCGAAACCTCCGCTGCCCCAGAGCTTTTTCCTTTTAAAGCGCATAAATCTATTAATCGGCCTGCTCGCCTCTCGGCGAAGCCGAGGGCTGATTTTGTTAAAGAGTTTTTAAAAATACACCCCGCGTTAGGCATAGATATATCTTGGATATCGCGGCGCAATTTAAGATATTTCGCGATATCGCGTTTAACTAATAATTTATTTTTTTTATTTAGCTTAAGGCAAACATCTAAAATTATATACCTTGATAAACTAGAAAAACGATACGCGAACTTTATATTTTTTTTATTTATTATTTTTATGCCGCCATTATAATCCATAACCCTTACATTTTCCACTAAATCGCCGATACTGCCGCCTCGCGCGCCGGCGTTCATTGCCAATGCCCCGCCTATTGTCCCGGGTATACCTGCCATAAATTCAACGCCTGAGAGAGAGCAATCCGCGGTTTTTTGAAGAAGCTGTCCCAACAAAAGGCCGGCTCCCGCGCGCAGACAATTGCCTTTGACTGATATTCCCTTGAAAGGCGCTGAAGCTAAACGCAAAACCACTCCGGAGACGCCTTTATCGCTTACTAAAATATTGCTTCCCGCGCCTATTAAAAAAATATCAAACTTATGAGCCTTCGCGTTTAGAACTAAAAATTTCAGGTCTTCAATGTCTTTGGGCTCAATAAAAAATCTGGCAGGGCCGCCGATTTTAAAAGTCGTGTGGCTCGCCAGCGGCTCTTTAGTCTTAACCTTTCCCTTTAATTTTTTCAACCAATTCATCGCCAATCCTTACAATATCACCCGCCCCTAAAGTCAACACAAGGTCTCCGCTTTGAACTATTTTCAAAAGATGCGGAACCAGCTCGTCCTTGGGTAAAAAAATAACTTTCTTATCCGGCGAACGTTTTTTTATTTTTTCATATATATTTATGCCGCTTACCCCTTCTATAGGCGGCTCGCCGGCAGAATAAATATCCGTAACAATAACATAGTCCGCGTTATCAAAACTTTCCCCAAATTCATCTAAAAGCAGTTTTGTGCGGCTGTAACGATGCGGTTGAAATACAGCAATGACTCTCTGGGCTTTTAGGTTTTTTACTGCCGAAAGTGTTGCCTTAAGTTCTGTGGGGTGATGCGCGTAATCATCAATAATCAAATACCCGGCCAAATCTAATTTTACTTCTAATCTCCGGCCAGCGCCCTTATAGTTTAACAACGCGTTTTTTATATGTATTAGGTCAATCCCAAGCTCAAGCCCCAAAGCAATCACAGAAAGCGCGTTACAGATATTATGCAGGCCCCCTAAGGCAATGTTAAACCTCTCCACAAATTTATTTTTATAATAACAGTCGAACTCGGCAGTTAAACCGCCTAAGCGTATATTCTTAGGATAAATATGGGCGCTCTCCTTTAAGCCAAAGGTCACAAACCTGCGGGAACATTCTTTAAGTAATGTCTTTAAGTTTACGTCATCGTCGCATCCAAATATACAACCGTCCTTGTCTGTGCGTTCTAAAAAATCCTTAAACATATTCAATTCATTTTGAAAATCTTTATAATAATCGAGATGCTCATAATCAATATTTGTAATTATCGAATATTTCGGCTGATAAAACAAAAACGAACCATCTGATTCATCCGCCTCAGCAACAAAAAAGTCCCCCCTGCCAAGGCAGGCATTGGTATTTATATTTTTTAAAATCCCGCCTATAGCCACAGTAGGAAAAAGCCCGGCTTCAAACAATAAGCAAGACGCCAAAGATGTAGTAGTAGTCTTTCCGTGGCTTCCGGTAACTGTAATAACTTTCTTATCACGCATAAGCTCAGCAAGCGCTTGAGCGCGTTTTATGAGGGGAATTTTAAGTTTTATTGTTTCCGTAATCTCCGGATTGTCATCTTTAATCGCGGAAGAATAAACTACTAAATCCGCTTCCTTAACATTATCAGGGCTATGCCCAATAAAGATCCGCGCGCCAAGGCTCTTAAGCTCATCCGTAACCATGCTTTTCTTTAAATCAGAACCGCTTACTTTTGCTCCGGAATTTAAAAGCAGCCGCACGATAGCGCTCATCCCGATTCCGCCGATACCGATAAAATGATAACGCTTATTTTTGTAAAGCATTTGAAACCAGCTCCTTTGTATTGCTAAATGGATAGGCAGACGCGATCGCGCGGTTTAAATCCTTTTTATCTCTTAAATTCTGGCAAAAAAGCACGAATTTATCTTTACCAAATTCCCTGATTAAATAATCTATTATGCCAACTGACTCAAGATAAAATAAGCTGACCTGCTTATTGTCACGCGCTTTCCGCGCGTCAAAATTAGATAACTGTTCAGAATCCATAAAAACGCCTTTCTCGACAGCCGCCTTCAGAGTTTCCTTCAAAGATATGCCCTTAACGCCCCCTTGATAAGAGGCTACGCCCTCATCCAGCCATAAGGGCACAGCATCATTATAAAATCCTACGAACTCCCTAAAAATAATATGCGCTAATTCATGCGGCAAAATCATATCAAAAAAATTCTTTGCTTCAGGATAAATACGGATTATCTTATCCCTCGGAAGAGCCGCGCCCAAAGACCAGGCAGGCTGGCCTGTTTGCTTCTGGTAATCTTCAGCGCTATCATAAACATAAACTCTGGCACGATTATCCCATAGCCAAAAATTAAACCGGCGAAAACCTAAATCATCAGCAATTTTATCATAACATTCTTCCGCCTTGCTAATTAATTTATCTATAAAATCCTGCGGCGCGTTTTTATAATAAACAATAAAATGCGTGCTATTGGATTTATTCCATTGAAGAGAATCTTGCGCGATCGCGAGGCCAAAAAATATTAAAATTACCAAAAAAAACAAGGTTAATTTTTTCACTTGAGAATCTCCGCAATTGATTCTATTCTAATAAAAGTTAGAAGTCAAAATTTAAAAGTCAAAATTTCAATTCAAAATTCAAAACTAATTTTAAAATTTTAACTTTTAAATTGCAATTTTGCATTTTGAATTTTTACTTTTA
>CAKKQB010000021.1:0-4953 GCA_919901915.1 Omnitrophica bacterium GWA2_41_15 | reverse complement strand
ATTTTAAAATTTTAACTTTTAAATTGCAATTTTGCATTTTGAATTTTTACTTTTAACTTTCTTTTCATTCCATTACCGCGTTTACCAACGCCTCATGCGCGCTAATTCGTGAAACACAATCATAACGCGAACGCATAGCTTTGAGTTTATCAGGATTATTAATAAATTCGCTTAACATATCTTTTAGCGCCACGGCTTCTAACTGGCCTTCATCAATCACGATAGCAGAACCTATTTTTTCTAAAACCCGAGCATTGGCCGCCTGGTGCTTAGAGGCGAAAGGATAAGGGACAAGTATCGCGGGAACCCCAAAATATATCAGCTCCGAAATCGTAGTAGCCCCTGCCCTCGAAATCACCAAATCGCAGGCGCTATAGGCGCATTGCATCTGGCTTAAAAAACTAAATAATTTAACTTTAATATTTATGCCTTTATAACTATCTGATAGCAAAGCGTAATCTCGCGAGCCTGAAATATGAATAACCTGAATTTTAGATTTATCGGTTAAAGCTGATATGACTTTTAAAAAACAGGCATTAATCTTATGGCTGCCCTGGCTTCCGCCCATAACCAACACATTAAATTTCTCTTCATCAAAACCAAAAAAATTTAAGGCATCTAACCTATCCCTCTTAATTCTTAATTCTTTACGCACGGGATTGCCTGTGAATACAACACTGTCCTGGCTAACTCTTAGATAATTTCTAGTCTCTTCAAATGAAATAGCGGTTTTATCAACAAATTTCGATAATAATCTATTCGCCTTTCCGGGTATAACATTTTGCTCATGTATTAATGTCTTAATCCTGAAAAACCAGGCAAATGATACTAAAGGAACGCACTCAAGCCCGCCAAATCCCACTACGATATCCGGCTCAAATTTAATGAGGATAAATAAACTTTCTAAAGACCCTTTAATAAACTGCCTTAAAACAAAAAGAAAAACGCGGCTAAGAGAAGGTTTTAACGGGCAAATTGAAATATACTTTACTTTCAAATTATTTACTGTTATCCCGCGCTTTCTGCTTCTTTCAGGAAGGACCAAAAGCGCCTGTGCCTGCGCGTATCTTTCTTTTAAAGCTTCTAAAAAACTTACTGCCGGAAATATATGCCCGCCGCTTGAACCCGCGGCAACCAAGATTCTCATATTTATCAATTAAATAATATTACCATTAAAAATACAAATATATAGGCGGTTCGCGAACCGCCCCTACAAATATCATTTATACAAGTACCCCCGCGATGATTTATGTTTCGTCGTAGGGGCGGTTCGTGAACCGTTCCTATGGATATTCTCCTGTACGCGCTATGTTCATTAAAAGTCCGACGCTGACCATATCAAAAATAAAAGACGAACCTCCGTAACTTATAAAAGGCAGAGGCAGTCCTTTAGTGGGCAGTAAACCGCAAGAGACCCCCATATTTATTACCGCCTTAGACGAAATCATCAAAACTAAACCTAAGGCTAAAAAATATCCAAATTTTGTAGAAGCATTTTTTATTATCTTAAGACCTTGCAGAATAAAAATGATAAATAATACTACCACGCACAATGTGCCTAATAAGCCCAATTCTTCACCGATTATAGAAAAAATAAAATCTGTGTGGGCTGCCGGCAGATAAAACAATTTTTGCATTGACTTACCGAGGCCCACTCCAAACATGCCCCCTGAACCCAAGGCAATCTGGGATTGAATTATCTGAAAACCGCATCTCTGAGGATCAGCCCATGGATTTAAAAAAGCCAAAATTCGCGCCCTTCTGTAAGGCGCGCTAAGAATCAATATTGAAAGCACTGGCAGCCCCGCCAGAATAACAGATAAAAGATACTGCGACCTTATCCCGGCAACAAAAAGCATAATAAACACTACAGATCCTATAGCCACAGTGGTGCCTAAATCGGGTTGTAAAAGAAACAATAGGCTACATAATCCCAAAACGCAAACTGGCGGCAGGAACCCCTTCATAAATGTTTTTATCTCATTATTTTTGCGGCTGATAAAATCAGCCACATAAACAATTAAAGCCAAGTTAACCAATTCTGAAGGTTGAAAACTGATAAATTTAAACCTGAACCATCTGCGTGCCCCAGAAACCTCTCTACCGATACCAGGAATCAATACCAACACTAACAGCGCTATGGAAATCCATAATAAAGGCCTGGCAAATCTGACAAGCATCCTATAATCAATACTCATCGCGATAAACGTAAGCAGCGCTCCAATCGCGAGAAAACTAAAATGTCGTTTTAAAAAAAAGAAACCATCGCCATATCTCTCGCAGGCATATATACTGGAAGAGCTATAAATCATCACAATACCGATACAGATAAGAATAACTGTTACGATAAATAAATTTATCCTAATATTACGGACCATAATTAAATTTGGTTCTTTCGTATTTAAGGTAATAAGGAGTGACAATTATCAGATAACGAAAGTTCCTATTTGCGCGCAATTAGAAATTTTTTTGCCATAAGCGCGCAAGGATTTACGACGAGTTGAAGCACTTCTTTCTTACGCCAGCGGCTTCGCCGCTAGGCGAGTAAGTCACTGCGGAAACGAGGAGTAAACCGTAGCGCACGGCAAAAAATTTCGCGCGCAAATAGGAACTTTCGTTATCCGGTTGCTTATCAAAGAGTTAAGAATATTTCTTAACCTTAAATACGAATGACCCTTAAATTTTAAATGTCACACAAGATTCAAATTTTTACTTTAAATTTTCTTATCTGTCATTAACCCATAAACCGCCTGTTTAAAAACCCTGCCTCTTTCCTCGTAATTTGAAAACATATCAAAACTTGAACACATCGGAGAAAGCAAAACAGAATCCCCCGCGAGAGCCTTAAGATAAGCCTTCCTAACTGCTTCTTCCAGAGTCTGGGCGCTATCAACAGGAAATGCCTTGCCAAGCGCTTTTTTTATCAACTCCTTAGATTCACCTATCAAGACAACTGATTTAACTTTTTTTAAAGCCTCTTCAAGAATAACGCTATAATCAAGGCCCTTATGCCTTCCGCCGGCAATTAAAATTATAGGTGAATTAATATTTTTTAATGCCCAGAGCGCTGAGTCCGTAGTTGTGGCCTTAGAATCATTGATGAATTGTATATCGTTTATCCGCGCTACATACTCCATACGATGCTCAATACCCAAAAAATCCTCAAACACCTTTAATATCAATTCTTTGCCTATCCCCAATATCAAACCCACTGCCAAAACCGCGGCTTGATTAGGATTTAGCCCCTCTCCTTGAGAAAAATATACAACCTTTGCCTTACATTCATTAGCAATATTCCTTAGAATCGAATCGTCATAATTTAAAACCAGATAATCTTCTTTCTCCTGATTTAAAAATATACGTTTTTTTGCCGCGATATATTCCGGCATATCCTTGTATCTATCTAAATGATTGGGGCTAATATTCAGAATAACCGAGATTTTCGGACGAAAACGCTGTATTGTCTCCATCTGAAAAGAACTAACTTCTAACGATACAAAATCGCCTTCTTTCATTTTCTCAACTTCCAAAGTAAAAGGATTACCAATATTTCCACAGACAAAAACATTTTTTCCTTGCGCCTCTAATATCTTTCCGATTAATGTGGTAACCGTAGTTTTCCCATTTGAGCCTGTTACCGCTATTATTGTAGCGGGACATAAAATCCAGGCAGCCTCAATTTCACTTATAACTGGAATCTTCATCTCTTGGGCCCATTTTAGAGGCAAGGCAGAAGCTGGCACGCCCGGAGAAACTACTAATAAATCCTTATTACAAATAAATTCTCGCGAATGTTTTCCTAATTCCACCTTTATCTTGTTTGATTTTAATTTTAAGACATTGGCGCGCGTACCTTCGGAATCATAACTGTCAGTGACACTTACATCCGCGCCTAAATCAAAAAGTAAATTAGCGCAAGCCAGCCCGCTGCGCGCGAGCCCGACCACCAAAATATTTTTACCTTTAAAAAAATCTTTATTTTTCATTTCCACCAATATCCTGCCCTATTCAGTAATCCAACGATTGCTTCTGAATCGCCAACGTTCATCTGGCAGCCCAGCGTCCTTATAAACACCTTTTTTGTCATAACTTCTTCTTTCACAAAATATTATGGCTATTTTTGGCTTCTATCAAGGGGTGTCAAAAACTGTAAAACAAAAACATCTTCTTTGAGTTATTTCATTATAAACCAAGGCGTTATAGAAAATTATCAATATCCCTTCTAACATTCGGTTCTTTGTTCAATTTTATCATATTGCGCCATTTGATGATTTTTTCTATGTCAAAAACTGTAAAAACAGGATAGCGCCTATAATCACGCCAGGGCTTAACCCAACCTTTAATATAAAGTTTGTCTTGGTACATTAAGTATTTTTGCTGTTTGCGAAAGATTATATCTTTTAAGTTTTCGCTTTTTTGCCTTGCGGATGATTTTCTTATCCGGCTCATCCAGTATTCGGTTTACTTGCTCTTCTCTTTTCTTCTTTTTATTGAGTAGCTTCTCTAAATGCCTCTTAGCTGCTTCGGTTAATATCTCCAAAACTTGCTCGTACCTTAACCATGCTTCACTGCCGTAAGGAAAAACCTTAATAACTTTGCCTTTTGCATTACGTACAACCAGATCCTTTTTTTAAATCATCCATAGGCACCTCCATTTGTTTTTCTGAAAATACTCTAAAAATAACTCCTTATTCTTCGGTTCCGGAGAAAATAGAAACGTTCCCTATCTCTATAGTTTTATAAAAACCATTTTACGTTCTTTCTTTTACTGCTAAAATTGCCCTAAGAAACTTTATAGCTTCTTCTGTATTCTTTACATAATAATCTGCTGCTGAGTCTTTAGGCTCACCAACAAATATTGTCAAACCTTTATTCTTTAATGCCCGAAAGGCATCCTCATCTGTTATATCATCCCCAATGTAAACAGGGAAAACCTTATTTTCCCCTAGTGCA
>CAKKQB010000020.1 GCA_919901915.1 Omnitrophica bacterium GWA2_41_15 | reverse complement strand
AAAATACGACATTTCTATTTTGGTAACAATACGACATTTCTATTTTGGCTTGACAAATTATTTATTTTTCCTTGCGGGGAAAATTTTTTGTGTTAAAATTAAGACATGTTTACAAAAAACAAAATAATAAAAGTAATCCAAAGCAATACAGAAGAAATAAAGGGTCTTGGGGTCAAGCGGATAGGAATTTTTGGGTCATTTATAAATTCTGCTGCGAATAATAAAAGCGATATAGATGTTCTTATTGAATTTCAAAAAGGAAAAAAAAGATTTGATAACTATATGGAGCTCAAGTTTTTTTTAGAAAAGATATTCCATCGCAAGATTGACTTAGTGATTAAAGAGGCCTTAAAGCCAAGAATAAAAAAAAATATAATTAGAGAGGTTTTGTATGCGAGGATATAAACTTTACATAGATGATATGCAAAAGGCTGTTCGGAAAATAGAAAAATATACGAAAGGTCTAACCTTTGATAAATTGAAGGAAAATGATTTAATTATTGACGGCGTCGCTAGAAACTTAGAAATCATCAACAGCTTAAGTCCCTGGCAGATAATGTATACATTAATCCATCGGCAAACTAACAACCAGTAAATAATATTACCTGGGTGGATGTTAATGGGACAAACAAATATCAGATAAGCCAAGATTGGAATGGCACAGGCCTTCTAATTGTAAGAAACGCGGATCCTGCAAATCTTGCTTTAGACATTAGCGGCAGTTGGTTATTTAATGGTATAATCTGGGTAATTGGGAAATTAAGCATAAGCGGCAACCCTGTTTTAAACGGCTCAATTTTTGCAGAGAGCGGAGCAGAAGTTAATAAGATTACTGGTAATGCCAACTTAACATTCAGCACAGGTGACCGTGATGATGCCTTTGGCCTAATTACTCAAGCTGCGCCAGCAGTGCCTATTTCCTGGGAAGAGCTTTAATTTTTAGAGATCGCTTCTAATTTGGGGATTATGAAAAAACTTAATGTTTCTCTTTCTGGATTTACATTAATAGAGGTCTTATTCGCATCTGGAATATTAGTAACTTGTCTTTGTGAAATTCTTTTAACCTATAGCAATATGTTCATTGCTGCTGATTTGATGCGGGATTTTACTTTAGTTAATAATGCCATGCAGGCAAAAATGGAAGATGTAAAAAGAGAGAACTTTGCTAAGTTAACCGACAACAGAACCGGGCTGTTTATTTTAACTGATTACGGCCTGCCCAGCACAATAGAATCTATGGGCAGGATTGAAGTAACAGAGAAATTTGATAATAATAATTATACAGGCAATTATGCAGATAGATTAACTAAGGTAAGATTGATAGCCTCATTTAAGAGCCGCGGCCGGATAATCGGAGAAGATAAAAATTTAGACGGAGATTTGGATTTACCTCCTCCTGAACCAGGAGAGGATACCTTCCTGGCAAATGGCCGCTTGGATTCACCTGTAGAGATAGTAACCCTTATCGCGAATATCACAAAATGACCTTATTGATGTTACGTAGGAATATAGGGATTACCTTAATAGAGTTAATGACTGCCGCGGCAATCTTTACTATTTTATTCGCCGCGATATTAACTACCCTGACTTCTTCTGATCGCGGTTTTCGCCTGGGCCAAAATAAATTAACAGAACAGCAGGAGGCAAGAAGGGCAATGAATGAGATGGCGAAATTTCTTAGAGAATCGAATCCAGTCTGGAATAATAACGGGACAAATTATTCTGTCGCGATAAGCGATAACAACAGGAGAATTGATTTTTATCAACCTATTCTTAACGCGACAACCGGTAATATCTCTTCATTGCGCCATGTTATTTTTATGCCTGATCCCCAAGACAGCCGTCAATTAAAGAAAAAGATAGGAGGCTCATTGGTGAATGTAACTATAGCAAGTGAAGTAGAAAATATTACTTTTGGGGGGGGATGCTCAGAGTGCGCTCCTTATAATTGTTCCAGTATATCTAATGACTGTCCGGCAGTTAAGATAGAGATTAAGACTAAAAGGGGCACGGGCACAGGGGGGCCGTTTAATCTTACATCTTGGGTTACTTTGAGGAATCTAAATGTTACCTTGCCAAATGAAACAGAGGTAGCGGCAGTGGAGGAATAAAGATGGGGATATTCGAAGATAAAAAGGGCGTAGTTATAATTATTTCAATGATGATTATGGCCGTGCTTTTAGTTATGTGCGGCGCGTATCTTTCTAGAATTGTCCCTGAGAAAAGGGCAATGGATACGGCGAGGTTTGTCTTACAGTCTTTGGGCCTGGCTGAGGCAGGGGCAAATCAAGCTGTAGCTGAATTAAGAAAACGCATTCGCGGTGATTTAGAGGATGCGGTAAAGGAAGAGACGAATTCTAATGTATATAATGACTATGTGGAGAATAATCAGTCTTTGGAATTTTTAAGAGATTTTGCTTATACTGCAGGCAATATTCAATTTCTGGTGGAAGGAGGACAGGCAACGCTTTCTTTATCTAACCCAAATTTGGGCACATCCATAGCCGGTAGTTATAACGCGACAATTACCGTAAATAAAAACGGAGAACCGAGTCATCCTTCTCAAACTGACACATATATTTTCCCTTATAAATATACTATAGAATCAACCGGCTCTATCACTTCCTTCTCACCTCCTTTTAATAAAACCGTAAAGTTATTGCAGGGGGCATTTACTGTTACAGTGCGCAGGGAAACTTTTGCCAAGTATGCCCTTTTTACTAATCATCATAGGATGCCTTCAGGTACCACTGTTTGGTTTACTGCCAATACTAATTTTACCGGCCCTCTGCATACTAATGAGCGTTTTAGTTTTGCGAATAATCCATCTGGTAATTTTACTGCCGAGGTTACTCAGCATTTAACTACTGCAAGATTTTATAATCAGGGCTGGCCCCGGCTCTTAAACGCGGATAATAATCCGCCTAATGATATGCCTGTTTTTCAGGCAGGGTTTAGCCGGGGGGTAGCTGAAATTAATTTACCTTCTTCGGTTACCCAGCAGGATTTAAAAAAGCAGGCTACCGGAGATCAAAATGACGGGCCATGGTCAAGCGGGATATATTTGCCTAATGAGGCAGGGGCGCTAAAAGGGGGTATCTATATTAAGGGGAATGCCGGAAATTTAACTATGTCAGTAAACGGAAATAATCAGCCGGTTTATACTATTACTCAAGGCTCAAACATTAAATCAATTACCGTTGACTACGTTAATAATCAAACTATCGTAGCTAATGTTTTGGGAGAAGGCGGCACGCCGCCGGGAAATTATTCAGACATTCCTAACGGTATAACAAATGAAGGGATAATTATTTATGGTAACGGCGGAATTGGAAATTTTTCCGGGACAGTTCATCCCAAAACAACAGCTCCTTCTACTCCTATAACCGTATCCAGTGATAGCGATATTACAATTAGCAATCATATTATATATCAGAATTATACTGTTGGGCCGCCGCCAAGCGCTTTGCCTGAAAGTAATCTTTTAGGAATTCTTACCTGGAATGGCAATGTAAGAATAGGGGCATCTGCCCCTAATAATTTGAATATTCACGGTATAATTATGGCCTCAGGAGGAACCGGAATATTTACAGTAGATAATTATGCAAGCGGTTCCCCCCGCGGCACAGTAACTTTGTTAGGTGGAGCGATTACGGGTTTTTACGGCCCTTTTGGAACATTTTCCGGCAGTACGCCGATTTCAGGTTATGGGAGAAATTTTGTTTATGATACGCGAATGCTTGCAGGTGACACGCCGCCCTATTTTCCTATTACAGGCCTGTTTACATCTTCAGAAAATCAGGATGCGCAGGGAATAAAAGATTTAGATAAAAGACTCATTTGGCAGGATACAGGAGCGGGTGATTAAAAGAGCAGGAGGTTAAATACGAATGAAAATGGATGAAAGAAGCAATAATTTGTTTTTAATTATATTACTAAGCGTTATTTTCATAGCTGTAATTTTTATTACTAATATTTTTTTAAGTAGACCTATTCATACGGCTAAGTTTTTGACTGAAAGGGGCATAGAGACGAAACCGAAAGATCGGCACGAAATTCAACCTAAGAATCCTCAAAGCCTGACGCAAACACCTGCAGGCGAAGAAGAATGCGAGCCCCCTTTGGGAAACGGTCCGCTTTTAAACTAATTCCAAACTAATTTAAAGTTTGACAAATTCAAATGCTGTATTATTATAATTTAAGGTTCTTTTGAACGACTGACTTTATCAGCATTGCGGGTTATTAAATTCAAAAAGATATTTACCTTAAATACGAATGAACCTAATTTAATGCAGGAGACGTTTTGGCTTACTGGAAACTATAGATAATATGAAATTATTCTCAGGAGAAAGGATATCAGTA
>CAKKQB010000019.1 GCA_919901915.1 Omnitrophica bacterium GWA2_41_15 | reverse complement strand
AAAGCCAGTATAATCTATTCCTGACCCCATTAACTTTCTGCCTAAAAATTTCTCAATCTTTGCAAGCAGTGTTACTTCCTTTACCTCATTTGGTTTTATATGATGATAGTCACTTTCTAAAAAACCTAACGGGGCCTCTTTAATATCATAGAATACGCCCTTTTGTAACTCCTCGCCATCTTTATAAACTGCTAAATCGCTAAAATGCTTTCTGCCAATGGCTACTGTAATTATATCATCTGATTGATTTTTGAAATATGTAGTAATCTTTACATCTTCCCCCGCCTCATACACTTGCTTGTCGGATTTGATGGTAAACTGAAGGGGCAGATTTTGGCAATAACCAACCGATACCATAAATAACGATACAGCGACCATCAAAAATATCTTTTTCATTACGCCTCCAAGGGCAATTTAACGCTTCAGGGTTCGCGTCACGACAACCCAAGCGAAAAATGCAAGCGGTTGTCATCGGACGGTTCACTTTAAAAACTGGCTTTCTGCTTTACAGGTAGCAATCGCTTCTTTAAAAAGGCGAAACCAGAACCAGTCCCCTTTTTTCATACAAGAAACATTATCTTTTTGATCCTCAATTAATGTAACAGCCACGCATGAGAAATTCAATAGTTATATTATTACATCGTTTACGAAAATGTTGATGGTTTCAGCATCTGGTATAGTTCTCAGAAAATTTTCTCTAATGGCTTTTTCAATTTCTACTACAGCACCATTTTTGTTTATTTTTTCGTTCCAACGATAAATGTCGCCATGCAATTTTTTAACTAAGGGTGGCTTTAATGTTTTCATACATAATGCACCAACAATATTACCCTTTCCTTTGGCTACATTTCCTACTGCGGTAGTCCACTTATTCATTTCGGGATATCCAGCCTTTTTCAAATAAGCAACCATTGTTTTCTTGCTAAATTCTTTAGGAGAAATCTTTGCGGCGATAAAAGCAACCACGACGCTAAGAAATTCCATTTTTAGAATAACTCTTCTTAATTCGGTCATATTATTAAATTCCTCGGGGCCAGGAGTATGATATTCTTTTAAATTGTCAAAAGCTGCATATTCACTTAAAACAATAATTTCATGGCAGTCATTTTGTGTTGATAATTCATTGAGCAGTCTCTGCTTGGTTAATGGAGAACCAATCTTCCACACAATTGCTATATCAAATTGTTTATTTTCCTTAAAATCTTCCTTACTAGCTGGAAGGAACTTAAATTCATACCTTAATACCTTAACTCTGCTCTCTCTCCTATCTAATATTAAACAATCAGGGCTTTTTTCAATTAACCCTGTGGCATTTAAAACGGGGCCTAAATACTCCATTCTCAATTCAGCCTCTCCATAATCAGAAGAAAAGAGATGCCGCAATGACATTTCGTCTACTGGTTTAAAATACATTATTCTCCTTTTGATTTTATTTTATTTTTAAATAAAAAACAACCCTCTACTTTAGAGAGTTGTCTTATCAATCTTCCCCCATCTCAAAACGACATCCACATATATTACATTCACAAACCGATGCCTCATCATCTCCTTCTAGAATCCTAATTTGTTTCTCATTCATAATCGCCCAATTTCCCCTAAAACTCGAAAAAGATAACCAGTTCATTATTCCAGAAGTTTCTCAATAGTAATCTCTAGTGCTTTTGCAATTTTAGCTACATTCTGCACTGAAGGACTTATAAAAAAAGGTTCTTTCGCATTTAGGGCGAAAACCTTGGGCTTAAAAGTCCGCAGTGCTGATGAATTTTTAATAA
>CAKKQB010000018.1 GCA_919901915.1 Omnitrophica bacterium GWA2_41_15 | reverse complement strand
CCCTAAGGGGACACCCCCTCTACCGCCGAGAAGGCAACGTTAATAGGAATCTCAACATAACTTATCTTTTCTCCATACTCCCTATTCCCTTGGCAAAATACGTCCGAGCTAATGACAGGAGAACTATCTTTCTCCACTAATTCTAAAAATAGAGAAGAACTACAAAGATCATCAATACTCTGCTTAATAATGAGAACAGGGGCAAGAAAATACTCTTTAATGACTTTTAATTTACAAACAGCCATTTTATTACCATGGGGCTGTTGCAAAATAGCTCAAAGTCGTCATTCCGGCGAAAGCCGGAATCCAGTAATCGGAATGCTCGTCGAGAAAATTTTCTGGATCGTCCGGTCAAGCCGGACGATGACAGTTTGGAGGCATTTTGCAACAGTCCCATATTCAATCTTTGTTCCAATTTCATTCGAAAGAGCCTTAAATACAAGCTCTTCAAGCTTGGTACAAGTAGGCATATTTGAGCCAGAATCATTACTTACGCCTGTTCCAACAAAAACAGCCAGATTACCCGCCCCAAGGACTGCATTTAAGCTCTTGTCTACCTTATCAGGAACCACCGCCGAGGCGGCGGACAACTCAGTCACCGAGGCGATATCCTCTAAAATCTCTATTTCTTTTAAAACTAACAAAGATTTTTTTAATTGCTCAATTTTTGCTTGTATTTCTTCTTGCTTCTTACTTAGTTGTTCAAAACGACTTTCTCTATCAATAGCTTCGGGCAGGTTTTCTTGTTCCACTAAAACGTTCTTCAATTCTTCATTTAACCTGCTTAATTCAACCCGGATACCAGCTGCTTCCAGATTTTTTAGAGAAAATTTCCCGCTTTGGCCATTGGATAAACCATGAAGAATAATAATATAATTAAGGGGTCCCAATATTTCCTTTACATATTTTTGAGTTTCTTTTATGCGAGGAACTCTAAAACCACACTCCCCTACTATTGTCGGCCCGGCATTATAACCAGCCAAGGTAAGCTTTAAAACCCGGGAAATATCTAAGGGGAATTTATCAGAATAATTCTTCATTAATTCTTCAAGATATGCTAAACCTAAAATCATATTTGTTTCTGGATCAAAAATCATTTGCTGGTTCCGAGGTATGCTTAAATCTTTAGCTATCGCTACAGCGGTTTTCGGCATAATCTGCATTAAGCCGGCAGCGCCTTTGATAGATATCAGCTCCGGAGAAAACCCGCTTTCCTGATTAATAATAAGCAGGACAAAAGCCAGAAATTCATTTAGGCTTAAATATTTTTTAAATACTTTTGAATCATTATATTTTTTTTCTGCTATTCTAATGATCTTTTCTTGCAACTGAAGATCCGCACATAAATTTAACGCTCCCAAATAAATACCCCCTTCAACCCCATCCCAAAGTTCAACTTTATATCTATCTAATAACAATTTCCTTTGCATTATTTGCCAGTATTTTTTTTCTTTTTCTTCTTTTTCCAAAATCTCTTTCAGTTTTAGTTCGCATTCCTTAATAAGAATATCTAAAATTTCTAAATTTTCTTTTACCGGCTTGACCTGATCATAAGCAAGCTTAATTGTCATTTCTTTAAACGTAACTTCAATTCCAAAATAATCCTTATTAAGATATGGCCGAATAAATTCTTTGGTTTCGCCAGCCCTTAAATCTTCAGCATCAACTCCACATTTATCAAAAATGCCTAAAATAGCCCGCAAAACTTCCAAATTTTCCTTTTCTTTCTTCACTGATTCTATCTCTTGGGTATTACCAATATTGAATAATTTTTTAAATTCTTCAATCAACTTTAAGAATAAGTTTTTTCCTTCTGATTTTTGGGCGAAAATACTATTTTTTAAAGCTAAAAGTTCAGGCTCTACTTTATGATCATCTGTTTCTTTCTTTTGGGGTTCTCTACCGATTAACATAACTTTTTCTGCAAACGGATCTCCATCCTCACTAATTTTTATATATCTCTTTAATTTAGGTACTTTTGATGCTTTAAATACTGTTAAAAAATCATCTTTTTTAACTATACCTAAATTAACCGGCTTATTCGCGACCAAAAGAATAAAAATAATTCCTAATAAGAAACTGTTTCCCACCCAACCGGGAACGTGGGGCAAGGGAAGGGCTACGGCTTTCCTCATCCAAGCAGACAAGCTGGTAAACACGCGAATCAATAAATTCATCGGCGAGCCGGCGAAAAAGCTCACTACCCCATTTTTCCAAACAGGTTTTTCATCTAACGAACTACTGCTTTTTCTAAAAATAACCCTGAACGAAGAGGAAGTTAGTTTTATTCCCTTGATTTTACAATTATCTACATCTATAACAATATAGTTTCCTTGCGCAGGAAATTTCTTTTCATTGGGAAATTTAATGTTAAACTGGTTTTCCTTGTCTCTATATATCTCTACCGCGACTTCTTTGCCTTCTCTATCATAAGAAATTTTTACTGGCAACTCATCAAATATCGAATCGCGCTGGCCTTTTAAAATAAATTTTGGGCGGAAAGCCCAAAGATCTTTTCTTGATCTAAAAATAAACTGGGTTGGGCCAATCTTAACTTTCTTTGAATCCTTAACTACTTTCTTTATCAAGAGCGGCTCAGAAGATAATGAAAGATTTTGAGATTTTTGAGGAATACCTAATTTAAAAATTTTATATTGTTTCTCCGCTTGATTTAAAATAAGGGAATTCAAAAATTCTTTTATTAATTGGGACTTCCAAACACTTCCAATTTTTTGGTTTTTAATTTGTTCTTCTTTGTCTCCCCACAGAATAAAAATATATTCATCACAATCTTTTATAATAAGACGATTCTCTGGATTTTCTTTTTCAACTAAAACTACTAATTCATTCTTATTCCCTTTTTTCCCAGTTACCTTTTTAACATATTTAATTATTGCTCCTTTTATTATATCCCCGGGAATATTTTTACTTATATATCTAACATCTTTTTTTACTTTATTAATCTTACAACTAGTTTGGTTAGAAAATCTAAGCGCCAGATTTCCTATCCTCAACATGTTCCCGTTAAAAGGTTTCCCTTTTTCTTTTTCAACAAGTTCTTTTGCTATTTGCTGCAAGCCTGAGGTCAAGGTAATTATAGATAGTAAATTTACATCCAATATTGGCGAACCAACAACTGTAAGCTTTCCTGATAGGATGGATAGATAATGTCGCCCTTTATTTAATGGTTCTTTGGGCAATTGCTGTTTAATTGGATCTTCTTTTTCCAAATCCTTTCTCGGCTGCGGGATTAACCCCGGGCCTATAGGCAAGCTTGGACTTTCCTGTTTTAATTTTTCCTGTAATTCTTTTAACTTAACCTTTTGCGATTCCATTAAATCTTCTAAACAATTAATAATTTCATTAAATTTTAACGCATTATCTCCTTTATCCAAATCTAAATTGAATAACCCGATCAATTCGGCTTTTTTTGTTAATATTTCTTCGAGAATTTTTACGCTTGACTGATAAACAAGAACCTCTCTTCCCGCTAATGAAAAGATAGCTTTATTGTCTTTTAAATAGTATAAATTACCGTATAATTCCCTGTTAAGAGCGCTTAATAATTGCCAAAAATCATTAAAAACATCTTCCTGAATCACCACTACATAAATTAAACCTTCTTTTAAATCAGGCCGCGAAATAACAAAAGTTGCCGCGTCAATTTCTTCAATTGTTTCTTCGCCGGTAAACCAAGCCATATCTTTAATATTTTTAGCTTTAAGAAAGTAAGTCTTATTACTATCTGATAAAACCACCTTATTTCTTAAAACAGCTTCGGGGCTTACAGATAAAACCTTTATCACATCAGCTATGCTTTTAATTTCTTTCGGGCTTAAACCCGTAACTATTTCTTTAGAATCTATCGGCTTTTCCCCAATTACCGGCCCCTTATCAATTTTGGGATCAATCCCCTTGCCTTCTGCCGCTAAATCAAAATTCAATAACAAACCAAAAATAAGCGCCAAAAAAGTCAATAAATTTATTCTTTTGCTAATTAGAGAAGCGCTTAGACGCATAGTAATAGGGACTGTTGCAAAATGCCTCCAAGCTGTCATCGTCTGGCTTGACCGGACGATCCAGAAAATTTTCTCGACGAGCATTCCAATTACTGGATTCCGGCTTTCGCCGGAATGACGACTTTGAGCTATTTTGCAACAGTCACAAGAGGGAAGTTTGCCTTCTTTGATTAAAGGAATAACAAATTCTTCTCTGAATAAGCAGTGGTTATTAGATAATACCGCTATAACTAAAGAAACTAACGCTTGGGTAGAAAACTGCGGAAAAAATAGCGAGGATAGAAAAAAGAGGGTACTAGTTT
>CAKKQB010000017.1:51755-67966 GCA_919901915.1 Omnitrophica bacterium GWA2_41_15 | reverse complement strand
TGAAAGTTTAAAATATTTTCACCCACTTTTTATTTAAGGTCTTTTTAAGGAGTTTATTAAACTTTTTTAATCGGTTCAAGGAGGGCAGTAAAGATGAAAAACAAACTAAGTACAAAAGTAATCGCAGTACTCACCATAGCGCTCTTTCTATTTTCAAGTATTCCTATGGCTGAAGCAGGCATGTCAGATAAGCAAAAGAAGCAAGCATGGTGGGCTTTAGGAGGCGGGCTTGCTGCTTTGGGCGTGATGAGAATGAAGACGGGGAAGCCTCTGGTGGGCACGAGTATTTGGCCTCAAAAAACCACAATTTATAAAGGTCCGGTTATGGGCCGGACTATAGGTGTGGGGTTAGGTGTTCTTGCGGGAAACCTTTACGCGAAGAAGTATAATTTAAAAGGCAATGCAAGAACAAACGCGATGTTATTGGGAGCATTAGGAGGAGGAACAGCAGGTTATTTATTAGGAAAAATACCAAGTTATTTGAAAAAAAAGGAAATAGTTAAGAAAGAAGTTATCCGAATCGAAAAAGAGAAGGAAATTGAATTTGAAAAAGCAGCCGTTATGGTGAAGGCGGAGATGAAGAGACGTCATGCAGAGGAGAAGACGGCGCAAAAGAATGGACCACAGAAATCAATAGATGCATCTAAGGGGGTGGGAGAGATAAAAAAAGTAACAATACTAAAAGTGGGGAAAAATGGTGTTGTGGATATGGCGAACAAGACGAATATTGTAGATGTTAAGATTCTTCTTGGTTTGCATGGCCACTCTAGTAATATTTTTAAAGGATGGGGTTCTAAAAATACGGATATGCTCAAGGATTTTCAGAAGGAACAGGGTCTTTCGCCTACGGGTACTGTAGACGAGAAGACTTTAAAGGCATTATTATCGAAGCCGAAAAAGAAATAAATGGCTGTGCTAATAAAATATCGAGGGCGGGCAAGCCCGCCCCTATGCGTGAATTGCAAGGGAAAGGGACAGGCATGCCTGTCCCCTACAAAGATTGTGCCAAATGGTTGTGTCATTCCCGCTCCCGCTTTCGCGAGGGTAAACTCCGGCGGGAATCCATAACGAGAAAATCTGGATTCCCGATTAAAGCATTCGGAAAAAAAGTGACAGTCACGAAGATCGTGACAGTCACTTTTTTAACTTTTTTATGAGTTTTACTACGCGGGGTAACTTGATATCGAAAAAAAAGGGTGGACAAGTTTGTTTTTACGCGGTAATATGTAGCGGGTGCGGGTTTATTAGCTCAAAAATATAACAACATATTTTATTATATTAAAGAACACAATTTTTTTCTTAGAGATAAAAGTACTTGACAAATATAGGTTTATGTGGTATATTTATAATAGATAGAGAAAGAAACATAGAACGAAAAGGCAAACCCGTCGTGAGATGGGGACGCAAAGCCACGGATCCTGAAGTAAGGATATACTAATTTTTGTAATTAAGTTATTACAAGGATAGCCGGGTTATCGAATTCTGAATTTGATAACTCGGCTTTTTATTTAATGGGTTACTAAGATGTTTCGTAATGACTTTATAATTGCTTTAGAAAAAAACCAAAACAAAATATATTGGGGTAAGGGGGGAATCTTCCCTTTTTCTTTATTATAGAAAAATGATAAAAGAAGAAAAAATAGAAAAACTACAGTTAGAAAACGGACATGATGGTTCGATTTTGCTCGCCACAAGTAAAGCAAGCCCCTACAAATCCAGTTTTAAGGCGTGGATTAGGGTGGTGGCTTTTATTGTTGTGGCGATTTTTTTGCCTGAGCAGGTTGCTCAAGCAGTAGAATATGACTGGCGGGTTATTTGGCACCAGCCAGTGGGCAGTGGTTTGGCTCTCTTTAGCCAAAGCCAGAAACCTATTGCCGGCAGTGTGTTTACCCCAAATGCGCTCAATCAAGATATCCGCAGTTTGGACATTCCTTTAACCATCTGTAATATCCTCAAGCAAGTTGCCAATAAACCGATTACCCAAATTCAGATCGCCCCAAATTTAAATGTCCAATTAGGAAAGCCTTTGGAAATGTCCAATCAGAGAATCGAGGAGATTTATAATTGGCTAAAAGGCAAACCTTGCGGTTCAAAAGCACTTTATGATTATTTGGTTTATGTCCAATCTGATAAGAGCGCTCTTATTGAGCAGGATATCGCGGTTTTGGCTTTGACCATAGATATCTTAAATGGCGTGGTTAAACCAGAAGGAAATCCAGAGGTAATCAAAAATTCTCTTTACGCCCTTTCTAAAACTTCAGAATTCTTTGGACATAGACTTTATCCAGTTAAGCTATCCGCTATCCGCTATCCGCTATCCGCTAATTTAGTTCCTTTTATTGCCCATTTCAAAGGCGATCATTATGTTTTGGTTACTAAAATTACCGAAGAGAAAGTTTATTTTACTGATAACCACGCGGAAGAATTCTTGCCTTTTGAGAAATTTCAAGAAGAGTTTTCCGGCTATGCCTTAATTACGCGCGACGCACAACGCATCACGCACGACGCATTACTGACTGATCAACAATCCAAATCCATCTTAGGCGCTCAATCTGATAGAATGAACAGGGCGACGGAAAGATGGTTAGCTAATAATCGATCCTCTTTTAAATTTTATTCGCCAACTGTGTCTGGCAGTGCTTTGGCAAATTTAGGCTTAGCCTATGTAGGATATAAATTACCTAAGGTTTTAGAGAAAAAAGGTTGGAGTAAGTCTAAGGCGGCAATTGTTTCAGCCGCGGTGGTTGGCGGTTTAGGAGGTATGCTTTATTCAGGGAAAGGATTCAATCTTAAAGAGCAGTGGAAGCCGTTTTTGCACGGGGCAATTACCTCCGCGGTAGTAGTTAAGATTCAAGATTACGGCTATAAGCATAAATGGGATGCAAAAAGTTTCTCCGGCGCAACCTATCTTGCTTCGCAAATCGGAGGAACATTAACTGAAGCAGGTATTTCTAAGGCAATTGGCGGCTGGGGTTTTATAAAGACAACGGATAAGAAAAACAGCAAGCCGGTTTGGTTAAATAGGACTGAGTTTAAGAATCCGGCTTCATTTAGAAAATCAGGTATTTTAGAAATTTGTCCTTTTTTTGGCAAGGGCAGTTCTAAGACATGGTTGCCTTTAGTTGAACAGGGGGTTAGTCTTTATGCCCAGCATGTGGCGGAAAAAAAGTGGGGTTGGAAAAAAAATGAAGAACGTTCTCATTTAAAATCTCTTGAGTTTGCCGGCGTCTTTAGCAAGGCAACTATGCAGGCCCTTACGAGTGGAGGGAGTTTCTCCGGAAAAGTAGGCATGGTTTTATCAGTGGCCGGGGAATCTTTTATGTCAGGGGTAATTTCAAGCGGCTTGCAGAATTTTACCCGTGATTTAGGTTTAGACTCAAATACAACAGCAATGGTTAATTTAAGCCTCACTTCTTTTTTAACCGGCACGTCTTTTAAGGAAAATGTAAGAAAGGCAACAGGGGATTTCTTAGGTTTCGGGATGGCCACGCTTACTCCCGAAGGCCGCTTAGATTATCGGGCTTTGCCTAATGCCGGTTTTGCCGCGAGCATGGTTGATTTTAGCCGCCAGGCAAGAAACCTTCCTAATTCTAACTGGACAAGACAAGACTGGGACGAATACTTAAAGACAAAAAAGACGCCTCAACAGAATAGCTTCGGGAAGCTTTTGATTAACCGTTATTTTACTTCTCTGCATAATCAGGCAACAGAGGGCTTAACTAATTGGGCGATGGAGCGTATTATTCCTCTTACTGTCGCGCCAATAGTAAAACTGATACAGCCCATAGATCCCTTGGTAGGGAGATTAGGGCCACATATAGTATGGGGACATGAAGAGAAAGTTAATCTTAGTAATGTTTTGGTTACCAATACTGGAAAGAAAATTAGTCCCAATGGAATAGAAGTGCCAATTATGTCAAAAGAAGAAGCTGAAAAATTTGGGTTTGACTATAAGAAACTTGACGACTTAAATTTATCGAAAGATAGTTTTCAGCAATATGGTGAATATTCACGCGGGTTATTGGGTTGGATTGGTGATAAATTGGGTGTGTGGAGTCCGGAATTCGAACCGGGCAGTAACGTGGCTGTAGGAATAAAAAAAGGCGGCGCGGATTTGATTACTGGCAGGGCAACTCGCATTAACGCCGAAATTAGTGAAAGCCTTGGTTCTAGTTCTAATCCGCTCACAGCGAGATTGGCAGCATGGTTGGTTTATGATGAAAGGCAGGAAGGGCAGAAGCAGTTATTGTCTTTTCTGCCCAAAGTAGGTTATTTTAATGAATCAGGTATTTTTAATGGAAAAACAAAAGTAGCGGATTTTTTAAGCACATGGATAGATAAAGGAACTCCCCAAGTGGTATTTAATAATTTAACAGGCAATTTGTCTTTTAAGTTTTCGGAAGGCGGCGGTTCTGCCCGTTTGCCGGAACAAGGCCTTTTGAATAAAGGCGATATAGGCCGCGGTTCAGATGGTAATAGTTGGTATCTGACTAAAGATAAAGACGGATACGGCATATTTTCCTTTAATCTTAACAATTTAACGCCTATCAGCCAATTTAGAAGCATTGCAATGGCTTCGCATACTATCCCGGCAGAGTTTATAGAAAAACTGAAAAAAATAGATTCTGGGATAGAAGCACAGGCTGGTTTGGGCATCCAGCAGCAGCAAATTGCTGTATTAAGGACACAGGATATTAGTAAAATCGGGATTAACAGTTCTACAATAATTGATAATGCCGGTAAGCTGATTACTAATACGCAGGCCTCTCCTATAAAAGGCGTTTCTGAAGAAAAATACTTAAAGATTGTAGGAGATCCTACGCGTAAAAGTTATGATATCGCGGCAAATGTAGAGACAATTACTGGCTGGAATATTTCTATTACTTCAGAGCAGAAAAATAACAAAAACTGGGAGAGCTTGAAAGTATTTACAAAGGTTTCAAAGCAGGAAAACAGATTTCTGTCGGTAGATTCTTCTAAGGTTAAAGAAAATTTTGCTGATGTATTTTCTGCGGTGACGAACGCTAAAGCAGCAGGAGAGTCTCGCGTGATTAAATCCGGCCAGGTTACTATTTTTGGCGATGATAATTATGCCAAAGGCCTGCCTAGTATTGATAATCGCAAGATAGACGTTTCTTTTTTGAAAGAACATTTTAAAAAACAGGGGGCCACGGATGTTGTGTCAGCAGGTATTGATTTTGCCGGTTCTTTCGGAGGAAAATCAGGTAATGACCTGAATAATAAAGTAATAGAGTTTTTAGCAGCATGTAAGGATGCGAATTGTTCTCTTAACAAGCTTCTTTATATTACAGAGTCTGGTCAGGGTAATAACCAGAAAGGCGACCTCTGGTTTAACCGGGATGGTCTTGAGTCCGGAGAGGATGTCGTAGCAGCGCAAATCTTGCGGCATTCAGAGGTAAGCAACGGTAAAATCAACAAGCAAATAGATTATTTTGGCTTAAAGGATAATCAGCGGCTAGATGCTTTTCAGGTAGGTATTGGTAAGGGAATAGCTCTGGGAGGAGATAATGAATTTCAAGGTGTTATAATTACTGAAAACGGGGGAAAATTAGAAACCGCCAGGTTATTTACTGATGGCATAAAGTCAATTCCGCAGAGCGGCGGCAATCTAATCCAAACAGGCTTATTCATTGATGCAAATTTAACTACTTCTCTAACCGGTTGGGCAGTGCCTTATGATGGCAAGCAATTCGGGAATTGGGGGATTACGAATAAAGTAACCTATGATTTTGGTAAAACTATAACAAACATTAAGGAAGATCTCAATAATCCTCCCGGGGATAATAAATTATATAATTTCGGCGAAAAGGGCGGGACAAGAGCGGGTATAGAGGCATTAGGGGCAGATAAAAAGGATATTCAGCAGTGGCTTGGAGATGGATTGTCAAAGAGGGGGGCATTTGTTTTATCAGAAAAAACAGACCAGGTAGCTATATTTAATAATAATCCAACAATTACTCAAAATAGCGAGCTTAGATATGATAATGTAGGAGCCCCTGATCCCCTTACCGGCAGATGGGTTTTTTCTACCAAGAAAGGTGAATCAGCCCTTATTGGCTATAAAGAAAGAATTGCCCCTGAAAAAATAGATTCTAATATAGGTATAGAATATTTGCCTATTCATTTAGTTGAGAGTAAGGGGAAGGTAGGCTCAATTATAAACGCGGTTATTCATTTTGACAGGAAGAATCCTTTAGTATGGGGTAATCTGAAAGAGGGTAAATCTAGTTTTGATACTTGGGTAATAAAGGATAAGGATACGACGATTGGACAGGTAAAAGATTTGATTAAAAAAGGGGAAATCGGATTAGTAAAGATTCCTGGTTTAGAAGCAAGCAATCGTATTTATACTTTTGAGGGAACTAAAGAAGAAGGATGGGGGGAATCCCCGGGGTGTGGAGATTTAAGCTTATCCGTTGCCACAGATACAAATAAAGGGAATAATCCTTTTGGCGATAAAAAATACGCTTTTGAATTGATAGCGCGTATTAATAAGGAAGGGATTTATCACCCGTATAACTATATAAGTAGCGACCCGGCAGAGAGAGCGTTTTTAGACCAAGAGATTGCGCGTTATTCAGAAAGTATAACAGACACAAAAAACGGGAAAATGTGTATTCCTCAAGATTCTCCTGTTCCCGGAGATTCTCCTAAAAAAGAGAATAATAGTGGTTTTTCTATAGGGGGGTCTTCTTGGGAGGGCAAAAACTCGCAGATTGAGGTTATAGGGAAAACATCGGGGGGGAACCATTTAATCACCGGAAGCATTTCTTTCTTGTTGGCAGGGAAAGAGTTATCGCCATACGAGAATTTGGGGGTAGACTCAAAAATATTTGTTCCGGCAGGGTATGATTTTACCGCTGTTTCTCAGGGCACGCAAAATTATACTATTTCCGGTAAAGATTCTCAGGTAAAGCAATATATAGTAGCTAATTTTACTACAAAAGAAAATACGCAGATAAGGTTTGGCCAAGGCGCGTATTCTAAGGATGGGGGGGGCATAAACAACACTGTTTCTGGGGGTATAGCTATAGGGGGAGGGGTTTTTGCGAATAACCCATTTGCTAATGCCGCATTAACCACTCCTTCTATTTATAATGGGAATATCAGGATATTAGATACTTATTTTGAGGAGAGTGGTGAGTTAGGCAGAGATATTAGCGAGATTAAGTTTGGCGATTCGCCGGTTGCCTTAACTACTCTTGAGAATGGTCATGATGTGGTATTTTATACGTATAAAGATAAAGGGGGCATTAAGGGAAAGTATGCGGGCGCTTTGCTTGGAAAGGATAAAGAAGGTAATGAAAGGATTGTTGGTGGCAGCGCTGAAATCATAGGCGTGAAAACAAGTGATATAGGGGGAGGCGTAGAGAAAGCTGTTCCTCAATGGGAAGGGGCAATGATAGGTGAAAGGAATCCCCAGGTTCTTTCTCCTATGGATTCGGTTGATAAAAACGGTTCTCAAGATAAAGATATTAGTTCCACAGGCATAGCTACATTAAGCGGGAAGCAATTAAGATTTAATGAAGAATATACGCAAGAAGAGAAAAAGACTATTTTTAAAGGCAATCCTTTAACTTTTAATGTTACTTACGGCAATTGGGATAGGATTGATAAAGACTCTCTTTCGATCTTGACGCCAAGAGGAAAAGATTGGAATGATTCGCAGAAAACATTATTCACAAATGATGTTTTGGATATTGATTTGACTTCTAATGTTAATTCTTATGCTTCCTTGGCGGAAACAATTTTTAGTAACGAGAAACGCGTTCCTATTCCTATTTTGAGCGCTAAAGAATCTGCTCCTTCTGAAGGATTGATTTGGGAAACAAAACCTGATGAGTCGTATCTGATTCGTTCTAAAGAAGGGGTTTCTCGGATAGGCGCTGAGAGCGTAATTTTCCTTACGGGCACAACCTTATTCAGGTTTAAAGATGAAGAAGGTATTGTGTCCCGCGATGTAGGATTAAAATTAATAGGTACGGATTTCGTGAAAAATAGCCGTGTCGCTCCAGTAATAAAAGGAATAGGAAGTCTTGAGGTTAAATACCGCAGTCAATATCTGCAGGCATTTAATGATTTCAGGATTTTGGGCCAGGAGTTATTAAAATCCAATGTTTCTGAAATTTTATCGCAGGACTTCGCGAGGAATTTAAAATCGTTTGGGGGTTTTTATGGAGTTTTGAAAAACGCGTTTGGGGAATTGGTTACCGCGGATAAGAAAAATAAAATCAAGAATGCGTTTGAGAAATATTGTAATGATAAACAAGGCCTGGCTTCAGAGGTTTTTGGTATTCTCAATGATGGAAAAATAGCCAAGTTTATTGAAATCCATTTTGATGAGATTGTTAATAAAGAAACAGGAGCTATAGACAAGGCTAAATATCAGATGCTTCAGGATGGTAAAGTCCTTCCGTTAACTAATGAAAAATACCTTAAAGGCGGATGCTGGGATAGTGAAAGCAAGGCATTTATTGTGCCTGCTAAATGGACTGCCTCAGAAAAAAAATCTGCTTTAGGCCAGGTAACTATTGGGCAAAATACACCTTTCGCGTATTTTTCTTTTAATCCTGAAAAAGGAAGCGGGCCAGGGGAGATTGGTAAGGCAAAGACTTTAGTGGAAAAATTCAACGCGAGGTCTCCTTATTTTAGTATCTTTACTACCAGCGCCGCGATTAATGATTTAACCCCTTTTGATGTATTTAGCAAGACAGGGGTATGGAAATTTAATGCCTCCGGAGGAAATCTTAGCGTGGCCGGCCAGCCAATAAGAGAATATAGCGGAGGACGAATAACCGTGACTGATAAAGGATTAAGTTATGAAGCAGGCCTAAGGGCAAAGCTGCTGTTTAATGAACCTTCTGTCGCGGGAACTTCAACCGGCGAAATATTTGCTAATATTTACAAAGCAGGAAGCCAATGGGAAGCTGTTAAGGCAGGCGATGGCTCAATATTCGCGCCGATAAAGAATGGCAAACAGCTTGCGAGGAATGATTCCGTTTCTTCCCATATTTTAGTGTCCAACCTTTATGCTAAGGATATTCAGGGCAGGGCATCTGTTTTTACTTTTAATAAGGCGTTTTGGAATAACGGTACCTTTATCTTTGCCTTTGTTAATCCGCATCCGGAAAATCGTTTTCCAGTAGAGCTCAATTTCAATAAAGGCAAAGGAGCCCCTGGAAACGAAGATGTAAATGTTGAGAAAAATTTAGTGGGTAAACATGGGAAAAATGCGCTAGTTTATTATGCCGAGGTTAGTAATATTAAAACCAAAGAAACAAAAACCCAGATTATAAATCAAGGCCAGGCAAATATTTATAAAGAGGCGCTTTCCTTAGTTCCTTTTTCTAATCAGGCCTCTTCTGCTTGGGGATTGCCGGGCGTAGGCAGTCTGGCTACTTTTGCCGGCGGAACAGATGAAATTTCTAAAGTAAAGCCTTTTTCTGGCACTCCTTTATCTTACACAGGCAAAGGCAATCCTCTAAAAGTAGGAGAAAACAGATGGGTCTGGCAAGGCGCTCTTTATATGGGCCCTGAAGGCAAAATGATTTTTGAGGATGGAACTTCTTTCAAGGAAACACAGAAAATTGATAAAATGCCGGCAGAGATGTTAAAGGCTCAAAATGGCCAAATTATAAAATATGATAAAGCAGGCGGCAACGTTACTACTATTGGTAAATATGTGCTAAGGGCTAATAGTGTAGAATTAGGCCCTCGGGATGTGCAATTATATAGATATAATATTGCCTTGTCAGGAAAAGATGGCAATTTACCTATCTCGCATACTAAAAATCTTTCTTTATTTACTTCTGGCAAGCAAGGATTATTTTCCCAGACTTCTCAAGGCGATATCTATCTGGGAAAAATCACTGATTACGAATTTAAACTTGCAATTACTTCTCAAGCGGGTAATTATAAGCCAAAGACAATAACCGCGAATAAATTTATACCTTCTTCTACTAAATTATTGAGCCGATCCTACGCTAATTTTTTAGTTACAGGCAAACAAGGATTTATTAGCCCGTCTTTTCTTTCGGAAGGTAAAAATAAATGTCAAAAATCGCCTGAATCCGAAAAATTATCAGATCGCACCAAAGTATCTATTTCGTCTATCAATAAGAATCTTATGCTTTATGAAAAGGGCAACCTTATTTTACAGGTTGGTTCTTTTTACGCGCCTGCTTCAGTTTATTTACCCAATGCTGAATTAACCGTTTTTTCAGGAAAAACAATAAAGGGCGGGGATGGGGAGTTTGTTTCCTTAAACAATAAATCAGGAACTATTACTTTTAATGAAAAAGGCGAGATGAAGTTGCATAATCTGGGATATGTTCCCGGGATACAGGCAAGAATAGGGCGTCTTCAAACGCTTGCTGCTGCTGATAAAATCTCCTCTCCTGAAATAAACAGGCTTTTTTCTGAACTCAAGAAAGAGAAAGATATCAAAAAGATAAATCAACGCCTTCTTTCTTTAGAGCGGACCTTAAGCAAGAAAGTATATGATAAGAACCTTAGATCTTTTAAAATCGAACTAGGAATTTGGGCAAGCATAGAGGGAGGATGTGCCCTTGTATCGCTGACAGGACTTGGGACAGCACCGGGGGTGGTGGTAGGGGTTGGTAATATGGTAAGGTTGCCAGTAATTCTTTATAGAGGAATCAAACTTTCTATAGGCGTATTAAAATACACTCGTTCCGGATTTAGATATACTGCAAGTTGGACCGCGGCCAACCAAGTTTTTTCTTGGTCTGCTGATCCGCATCTCTTTGTTCAAAACTTTAACCGAAACATTCCTGCTGGTTTTTTTACGGCCGCGGGAGTTGGATTGTTCCGTTATGCGTCGCCTACAATCTTCGGTGTGGTACCTAGAATCTCCGGCGCGGATAAAATTTTAAATCTTAGCTCAAAATTAAGAACCATTCCTCAAGGAATCGGACAAATCATTTTTAAAAATGGCGCACCTGTTTTACAAAAAGCAATTGGAATAGGCGTAATAAGCGTAACAGGCGCAACAGGCGGTGTTGTTGGAGGCGGAGTTTATAATGTATCTGCAGGCAATCCTTTTTTTGAGAACGCAGGTTCTAATGCCCTTAAAGGCGCAGCCCTAACCACTGCCCCTTTTCTTTTTTTTAATCGTTATGGTTTATCCGGAGCTCTTACAGTGGGAGCGCCAAATGCCATAAGCCTAGTCAGAGGTGATGGGTTTATTGGCGGTAGTCCGCTAAGCGGCGCTAATATTGCTTTATTTGTCAGCGGGTTAACCGGGCCTTTGGGAAGAAATATCGCGGGAGGCAGCTTGGCATGGATTCCTAAGGCTTTGCGCCTGCCTGTTTCTGAAGGGTTTTTGTGGGGACAGGTTTATACTATTTCAAATGCAGGTTTAGCAGGTCTTCGCGGAGAAGGCGCGAAACTTGATTGGCGGAACGTAGCTTCTAGTTATGGCCAAGGTTTTGGAAGTGGCGTAATTTTTGGGACAGTGTTTCATGGCGCTTTCGCGTTGATAGGAAGCGCCAGGCTTGCAAAATATATCCCTAACGTGACTTTTCGTTCATCACTCATAGGGGCAGGGACCTTTCCATTAGCCAAAACGATTATAGAGTCAGAAGGAAAAAATTCTAAAAATTTTATCAGCGATTTTGGCACGCGTCTCTGTCAGAATTATTTAGACCCGACGAATTATTTGAGAGGCGCCTTTATTGGCGCAGGTATGGGTCGGGGACTTGATAAAGGAGCGGTAACTAAAATAGACGGTTGGCTTGGCAAGGGAATCCTGACAAAAAGCGGCGTTCGTGCCGGTTTTGGAAAATTTGGCTATGGCGGTACTGTAGGGGTTTTGGCAGGCTCCGGAACAGATTTAATAAATGATACGGCGAAATATTTTATTTCTCCTTATAGAAGTTATCGCAAGCGATTTTTGCAGGAAGAGGAGAATAAATATAAATATATAGGACAGAAAAATTGGGGGACCAGATTACTTGTAGATAGCGTTATTAATTTTGGTTTAGGTGGTTTAACCTGTTTGTATATGGGTAAGCAGGGCCCAAAAATGAAAGGAAAGTTGGGGTTTATTAAGGGCGAGGGTAGCGCTCGGCCTGTGAGTATTATGAATTGGCATTTAGGCGAGTTTATCGGGCCAGAACTTACCTATATGCGTTCCTTAGCTGGCGCGGTAGAGTGGACGCTGATCTCTCCTAGTTTTGCTATGGGTGGTTCTATTATGGAAAATATTAAAGCTAAACTCGGTTATTATAAAGGAGAGATTAGCAAAGAAGCACAAGTTCAGGTTAACACAATACCGTGGTGGTCGTTGTTCGGATTTGTAAATAAGGGTTATGATAAAAACAAACAGGTAATATTGCAAAGATTAGGCTGGAACGATTTATTTGAATCAGTAATCACCGGGATAGAATCTGGATTATGGATGAAGCCGATGATTGAAGTGCTTCAATCTAGAACGCAAGGTATGCCGGCTTTTACGCAGGGAGGATTAATTGGAAGGTTTATTATTAATCCATGCAGGGCATTATTTAATGATATCGGGTTCAAAGATTTTAAGCTATCGCCGGAATCGTCGCCGGTAATATTTAAGAAAATCGGGGGCAACCTTAAAGATATATTTAAAAATGAATCAGGATTAAATGACGCTCTTAGGCATAAAGCGGTTAATGTACCTAAAGAGAAACTTGTTGGCCGGAATAAATTATGGTCAGGTACGCTTGGCTTTGCCCGCTGGGCGGATTCAACCGTATTGTTTATGCCGGCTTTTGTCAGCACCGTGGATATGGTGTTGGATTTTGTAGATAAGGGAGCAATGAAAATAACGGGAACAAAGGCAACTTTTACGCCTAGAGATGATGGTACTTACGCGAAACATATGTATATGTCCGAGGGGCTTAAGTTTTTTGGTAAATGGCTTCTTTTCTTTATGGTTCCTTCCTATGAGCCTTCTTTAGTGGAAAGATTAGGCGGGGTTTCATTCTCAGGAAAAGAAGATTTTCATAATTGGATGGACGCAATCAGGAAATTTGGCGGTTTAAAAGAAGCAGGAAGCCAGAGTCAGATTTATTCTTCTTTTGAGCAGACAAATAAAGAATTGATACAAAAGGTATTAGGTAAGACTTTTGGGTTTGGAGAAGAAGACGCAAAAAGAATTGCAGAGAGCGGCCCGGATTACGTAGGAGTATTAGAAAAATTAAAAGGGTTTTCCTCAAATCAAATAGGTTCTGTAGAAGATTTTTTAAGCAAATTTCAAGAAGCGCGGGAGATATACAACAAAGCAGGAGAAGGCAGTAAAGATATCGGTGATTTAGAAAAAACTATCAATGGAGCGTTAGATATTGCCGCAAAACAGAAAGATGTCAATTTTGCCCCTAAGACAGGTAATGCCCGTAAAACTCTTGGAGAAGATGTTTTAGGTGATTTTAAGGTCTTGTCAAAACAGACTTATGAAAATTTGAGCCGGGTTAGATATGCTATAAACAGCGGTACTAAAATAGGGGGAGTCTTGGCTATGTCTCTTGATTCAGCGCGGAAATTAATGGAAGATTGCAGGGACTCATCGGATAAGGTTAAATCTGGTAATAATAGAGAATTTAAATTTGAATTTGGCAGAGATTCAATAGAGTTAAGCTTAGTAGTTACTGATGCCCTTATTAAAAAAGCTGCGGATACAGTTAAAGAAAAGGCGCGTTTAGAAGAGGAATTTAAGGGAACAGGCTATGCTGGAGAATTAGATGCAATTGAAAAAGGATTTACTAATAAATTAGAAACAGCTATTCCTAATGAAGGATTGCGTAAGGCAGAAGTAAAGGACCTGATGGATAAGGTTAGGTCTCTAAGAACAGCTCAAGAAAAGGTAAAAAGCAATACTGAAAAAGAATATAATAAAAAATACTGGGAAGCAAGAGTAGTAACGCAATCAGCATATTTTGAAGGAAAGTCTATTGAGGGCGTAGTCAGTTTGCTAAATACAGAGAAAGGCGTTTTAAAAGAAGCTGTTTTAGAGGGGATTAAAAAATGTGAGAAGAGTGATTTAATAAAAGAGCTTAAGCGGAGCTTTGATATTGAGACTGAGACATTTACAGGTAAAGATAGCGAGGTGATAGATATGATCTTGGAAAAGTGGTTGCCGGATTATGTAAAAGAGAACGGCGCGCAGAAGCCAATAGAAAATGTTGAGGATATTTTGAATATGTTTGATGGAGTGCATCTCTATCAAATGGAAAAAATGAGCGTTAAGGAATTAGGAAGTTTAAAGGATAAAATTTTTACCACAGTTTCAAAAGGTGATGTTGCAAAATTGCAACAATTAGAAGGATTGATGAAAAAAGATGCAAAAAAGAGAACTAAAGATGAAAAAATAAAGCTAAAAGAATTACAAAATGAATATGATCCTCAAAGAATAAAGAAAGAACTTACTTGGGAGGGGTTTATACGCGAAGAGTGGCAAGAAATTAGTAAAAAAATCAGTAAAGAAAATACCATAACCGTAGAGTTATCTAAGGGTAAGGAAGCAAAACTTTTGGTTCCTATTTTAGCCCGGCTTTCTCCCAAGATTGGCCTGATGTATAACTTGCGCTATGTCAGGGAAGTAGGAAACGGTTTTAAAGAGTTTCTTACCAAAGTAGAAATTGAAGCAATAGGAGAAAATGGTATTTTAGAATTTATCATTAAAAATAAGGACAAGTTATCTGGTGAGTACGGAAGTGAACTTCAGAAAAACGAAGCTCTTTTAAAGAAAATAAATGATTATTTGAAAAATCCTACTTTGAAGAATGAGGCTTTGGAGGATGCTGCAAAGCAAAAAGATGAGCGTTTGTCCCTCTTGAAAGAGATTAAAGATGATAACGGAATTGAAGCAGAAAACAAACAGCAGGATTATATGGCCTTGGTTATCGCTGATTATTTAAACTTTGCAAAGAAAAGCATGGAACGAAGAGGAGTAGAAACAAAAGGGAAGGAAAAATATGAACCAGGAATTGCCGTAGGACAATTAAAGATGATTCTTGGTTTTCAGGAAGGATTTAATGTTCATCAAAAGGCAGGAGGAGCTAAAAGCGACGCGTTTTTAGTGGAGATGGTAATAAATAATCTTTTGGGGAAGGCTATGGGAGGGAAAGGTGTTCCAAATCAAACTTTGGTGGCAAAGAGTAATGGTGAACTAGAAGGCATTATAACAGGCGCAAAAGGTAATGTGAATATGAAGGAGTTTTTAAAACGTTATGACCTTGGGTTGGAAGATGGGGATGCTCTTTCTTTAAGTAATAAGATAGATGGAAGCTTGACAGACGCTTTAAATGCAAAGGATAAAATTGTGGTATTTAGTATGGAAAATTTCGGGCACTTAAGAAATAAGCTGGAGGAAAGTAAGTTGCAATCCGCTATTGTTAATCAAGATGTGGTAAGGTTTGATGAATTTCATATTCCTTTTTCTGATAAAACTACTTTTATTCTTTCTGACTCGGAAGGAACAAAGCTTCCTGAGAATTTTATTACAAGAGCAGAGTTTGCGTATAAGAAGATCACTGAATTAATGGGAAAGGGGGAATTAAAAGAAGCTCTTAATCTTGAAATGGCGAGAACGAAACAAGATAACGAAGCATTATTTCTTCTCGATGCCCAAGGAAAATTTCTTGGTTTGACCCGTAAAGCAGTAGATGTCTTAAAAACGCATCATTTAACCGCGGCTGAAATAAGTGCATTTTTTACTGCCCGCGACCAGGACAGGTGGACGTTGACAGAGGCAAGGGATAAGATTATTCCCAGCAGTAAAGGCACTGCCGAAAACTCAAAGATTTTTAGTGACAGATATTTTCTGGCCGCGCTGTATGCTAAAGTAAATGTAGAAAAAGGAGCAAATATTTCTAATACTGAAGGAGCAGGGAAAGGAGAAAAGATTGTTCTGAGTGAAAAAGAACTAATGAAAATAAAGGATAATCTAAAGATTTCAGCATCTTCTTCCCAGGCAACATTATCTGAATGCCTGCGGTTTAAACAGGGTGCTTCAGTGCTGGGCGCTTCCGGGACAATGGAAGCACTTGAATCTATGTTGCTTTTTAATCTGGGTAAAGGCATAGTTATTGCCAGTAAAACTGAGGATTTAAGTAATCAGGTAGAGGTAAAAAGGGTTGAGGATTTAAAAAAGGGCTGTGAGGCAATAGAAAGTGTGTTAAAATCAGATAGGGCCACTA
>CAKKQB010000017.1:23655-51655 GCA_919901915.1 Omnitrophica bacterium GWA2_41_15 | reverse complement strand
TTAAAAAAGGGCTGTGAGGCAATAGAAAGTGTGTTAAAATCAGATAGGGCCACTAGGGCCACTAGGGCCACTATAATTTTTGTAAGCGACAGTAAAATAATGGGGGATTTAATTCAACAGATAATGCCATTGGAAGCTGCTTTAGGGAAAAAGATTAAGATTATAAATGAACATACGCCTGACAATAATGATAAAAAAGACAACAACAGCAAGAAGGACAGCATAAAGGAAATTGAAGACAATATAGGCAAAGATGAAAATAAGGATTGGATTGTTATTTCCAATCAGCGGGGCGCAACAGGCATAGATTATAAAGGAGAGTTTGACGTAATAGTATTTGACGGACATAACTGGGGCCATTCAGATTTATTGCAGGCAATTAACCGAAATAGAAGAAGCGGCATAAAAGAAGGAAGGAGAATTGTTTTATTTGAAAACGGAAAATTATTGTCAAAAGAGAATGTCCCTGGAATGACATGGAGAGAATTAAATTCAAAAATTGAGCTGAACTCGAAGTTGAGAGGAGGCAAACAAGCCTTGGAACGCAGCGCACGGATGAAAGATGCTTTGGATATTTCTGAATCCTTGATATTTCAGATTGGCGAAGCAGCGCTTTCGCGCGGCTTAATTGAACAGCTAAAGAAGATGCATGACTTGGCGCGAAACAGCGGCAAGACACAGCAGGCAGACAAAATCGGAGAATTGCTTAAGGATGCAATTAAGTATCAGGAAAGATACAATGTGGAATTGGCAGATATTGAGCAAAAACCTGAGAATAGAGTAAAGGCTGCATTGCAAAATGCGGCGGGAAAAATAAAAGAAACTATGGAAAAGATTCTTGAGCCCTCTAATGATATGCCTGATTTTATCAAGAAATATGCGGGTGAGATTCTTGATGAAGTCAGTCTTGTTACCTCTATTGACAAATATGATTCCATATATCCTAATTACAATTGGTCCTTACAGCACGCGTCAAGCCTTTTGGGAGTGGTTCAGGTAGCTAAAAGATTGGATTTTCTCCAAAATATCTATACTGAAGAAGTTAAGAATTCCAGCGCTAACTCGCATATTGCTGTTATGCAATTGGTAGAACATGCAAGCAAAAATAATCTCGACGCATTTAATAGAGAAAAGGCGGAATTATCTTTAACAGACAGGCAGGGGATCTTAAGGAATGTTGAGTATTTAAGAAATATGCCTAATGGCTCCCGGGGCGCTCCGGAAGCAAGGCAGAATCTTATTAACTCCGTTTTAGCAGTTCTTCCTACTTCAAATCCTGCAGGCCATAATACGCTCTATGCGCGCAAGATTATAAGCCAGTTTAATGTGAATCAATCCCAAAACGTTAATCAATCCCAAGGCAGTCAATTTAATCCTGCAACTACCAAGTATGAAACCGTATCCGAATATGAAAATTTAGTTAATCTCATAGATACAATAGTAAATCCTAAAGAAAAAACAGAAACATCTTCTGGCATCCCATTCTTAGACACTGCCCCAATTAACCGGGATACTATTGCTGACGCATTAGTATCATTAATCAACCCTAACCATACGTATTCTTCATTAAAAGGCGCTTTAGACACGTATAATTTGCTTACAGAAAAGGCGCAAGGCGCTTTGAATGGCGCTATAGGAAAGGATTCTTCTGTATTAAGCATGTTTTTAACTCAGCCCCAATATGTTTTAGATTATTTAAGCAGTCCTGAAAAATATAAGTTTACTATTGACGCCTTCAAATCTGTTATCACTAAAGAAAATTTATTCACCTCTAAGCAAATAACCCAGTTAAGCAAGACTACGAATAGCTTTGTTGATATGATGATGGATTTAATCAAAAATCGCGATTCGCGCCAACCGGAAAGATACAAACTGTCTACCAGCGAAAAGGTTAGGGGTTTTGTGGCTCAGTCATTGATGACTCTTAACAGCGAATCTAATTATTCCGCGGCTTATCAGTTACTCTTCTCAAAGGCATTGCATAAAGAATCCAAAATTAAGGAATATTTAGATGAACTTATGTTAAAAGCCAGCCGCGATCAGACACAATTTGAAAAAGAAATCATATTGCCTGTTTATTATTCTTCTTTCAATACCGCAAGCCTTAGGGAATTAAGCGCTGTTAAGTCGGACATCATATTGACAAACTATTTACAAACCAAAGATGAAAATGAGAAAAAGGAGTTAGAGAATAGATATCCTACTTTCTTAAAAAAATTGAGTAAAGATAAGACAGCAGGATCTGTTGAAAAATATCTTACGGATGCGCAAGAATCTTTAGAAACCAAAGGTGAAGTGCTGGAAGGTAGGTATGAAGATTTTAAAGAAGACGTTGCTAAAATCTGCGGCTATACCAAGGCAGAAAGAGATTTCTTTGCAGATATGTTAAGGGATAGGTATTCCAGGACTTATTCGGTAATGGCAGAGTTAAGCAGTAATACGAAGGACAGTATTTTGGAATTGTTTAATAAATTGGAGATAAACTATGATAAGGATATAAATTTATCTACAGCAGTAAAAACAATGGAAGTTTTCTTAGAAAACAATCCAGACATCGGCGCGTTGTATCCTGACCTGTTAAGAACCGTAAATACTTTCCACTATATTAATTATCACGCGGGCCTTAAAGATAGAACGGGGATTTGGTATGCGCCATATTTTAGGGCTGAAATGATGCAAAGGTATATGCAGGGGCTGATTGATTATCCGCAAGATCTTTTAGATGCAAGAGGGGAGTTGAAGGACGGCGTAGAAAAGGCTGTATTAGAAGGCGATATAGGTAAAGAGTATATTAAAAAAATAATGCCGGTTTTAATCAAAAGGCTTACGGAAATTCTGAATGAAGAAGAGCAGTCTATGTTAAGGAATGTTTCTGATCAGAAAGATAAAGAAGCCAAGTTGAAGACGGCAAGAGAATCGCTTACAAAGCTTGAAACAGAGCTTGAAAAGATGAAAAATGACGAAACCCTTTTTAATCTTAAGCATCTGTATACGGCGCTTAATACAGCTAAGGAGCTAACGGTCAACATTCTTCCTTATGAAGAGCAGGAAAAACCAGAAATAAACGGTAGAAGTGATGATTTCGGAAGAGGTGATATTACTCCTGATTGGTTGATAAGACTTAATCTTAAGCTATTTTGGGACCCGGGTGAGGGTAAAGGTATTTTAAGAGAATCAGCGCAATGGAGAGAAGACGTAAAAGGAGCGGCGCTTTTCCATGAAATTACCCATAGTTTCTGCGACTGGTTAGGCAATCTTTCAGGTATTGAACGTTTGAAGATAGGTAATTCTGATAATGAGAATGTAATTGATTCCATAGTAAAGAAAGACAATTTAGGCTCTATGACTCCTTTTGCGCGCAAGGGATTTTATAAGTTTGGTGATTTGAAGGAGGAGACTGGTAGTAGAGGGTTACTACAAGGAGTAAAAGAAAAGTTACAGGGAGCGTATGATTCGACAAAAGGAATCTCTCCTGAATTTATAGCGAAAGACAAGCAGGTAATTGAAGATACAAAAGCTATTGTTTCCAAAGGTGATGAGATAACCTCTCTTCTTGATTCTGGGACGGGTGTTGTTGGCGCGGCTATTCATCAGAAAGGTGATAAGTTGGGGTCTTCTTGCATAATGAGTTCTACGCCGGTTACGTCTTGGGATGAATGGACGGATTTTCTTGCTAATGGGGGGGTAAAAAAGATACTTGTTGCAGTTTTACGTTCTCTTATTCCTGTGGTAGTGGGTGCTGTGCCTGCGCTTGCTTCTAGTGGCCTTCAGGAGATTGTCATTCCTTTTCTTTTTCAAATTGTGGTGTCTCTTCTTATAGGTATTTGTGGAGGAGCGGTGTCTGTTTTAGCGGCAGCGACAGTTGGCAAGAATCTTTCTCTTAGTAAGAAGTTTCTTCTTGCTTGCGTTGTTGTGCCTTTGGGGCTAGTGTTTTTTGTCCCTCCTATTTTTGCGGTTCCATATTTGGTGTTTTCTTATTTTTCCGCAAGTTGGCCTTTTGCTGACCAGGTGGCTGATATCATAAGTAATATACCAGCAGTTTTATACAGTAATGTTCATTATGGGCTTTTTGTGTTTGGGGGGTGGGCTGTGTTAGCATTGGCAGTATTACTAGGGGGAGCTTATGTTTTTAGCGGTTCCTCTAAAGAATTGAAGATGGGAGTAAGAAAAATTACCCCTAAAAAACCGAAGAAAGGAGCAAGTTTTGAGCTTTTAGATTCATTATTGCGAGAAAATATGAAGCAGCAGCAGGCCAAGCTCGTTTTTGGCGCATTATGCGCTTTTACGGGGGCAGAAGAAATTACTACTTCGCCAATCCGCTATCAGCAGTCGTCAAGGGAGGGGTTGCCTAATGGATTACCGTGCGGTGGCGATCGAAAGGAACGAGGTTTACCATTGGCAGTGGCAGGTAGTTATGGGCCGCCTACTTTTATTCAAGCTATTGTATCTTATGCTATCATAGGAGGCATGTTGGCTTTGACGCCTCCTGCTTATGCTGGGAAAGTAGATATTGGAGTATTACCATCAAGACAGTTTACTGTATCCTATCTTGGTATTGGCCTTGCGCCTCCAAAAAGCGCCTTTGAGACAATAAATTTAATGAATAAAGATGGTTTTGTTGCAGAACCTGTATCAAATGTAGGCGCAGTAGTAGGTGCTGTGTGTAAAATTGGCGGAATCAAAGGCGCCCAGAGTGCGCCTGACAAAGAAGTAACCAGAAAGGCCGATAGAAGCGCGGGAACTGGGGATGCCCAGTGTGCGTCTAAAGGAACTGAATGCGCTAGGGGTGTAACTGAAAGAACTGGGGCACAGAGAACAGGGAACAGAGGTTCTGTCAGTAGCGCGATTGCTGGAAATACGCAGAAATTAGAGAGGCCCGGAGTATGTAGTAGTGTTATAAATAGTCTTCATAGTTTACTTCTAAGAATTTGGTCAAAAATCCATGGCGCTCGGAGTCTGCCCAGAAGAAGCGAGCGAGCAGTTGTCCTACCCGTAGAAATTTCTCCAATCTCAAAATTACTTTTAACCCTTAAAAAATTAATTTGTTTAATAAAGCCGCAGGCCCTATTTACCGTGGCAGGTTTATTGGGTTCTGCGGCTTTTGTTGTTTTCAGCAGATTCGCGGCCCTCCTCCAGGGATCGACTCTCGCGAATCTGCTGAAACAACTATTATCACGTGGCAACGTTTTTAAGAGATTATCTAGTTGTCAGAAGTGGAGGATAGTAGGTATTGTAGGAGTATTATTTTTTGTAGTTCCTTTCATACAGTGTTGTCAGTGGATGAGCCATGTAAATACTACAAAAGAAATGGTATCTACGGAAATTGTTTTGGATTTAGGCCGAAAGATGCCTATAGAAAGTCCTAGGGATGTTAAAACTTGTTTTGATGATCTTGTTTTGACGAAAGAAATGAACGGACTTCCTCTTGAGACACGCAAGAGAATTAAGGGGATAGCGCTATTTTTTCCTAAAAGACTTGATGATTCTGAAATAAAACTTTCAAAAAAAGGAATTCTTTATATTCCTGTTCAATCGTTGCGTCGCGGGTTTAATACAAATAAGTCAATTTTAGTTCAAGGAAAGGGAATGGGAACAAGAGAACGAGACCTTTTAAATACCATTATCAAAAAGGTTATTCCAGAAAATGTTATTTCGCAACAGTCAAAAGGTAGTAGTTCCGTGATTTTAATAGTAGATGATGACGATAGCATACTTGTGTTTTTGAAAATACTTTTAGACTTAGAGAAAATGGGAGAGGTTATTACTGCTTATAGCGGCAAGGAGGCTTTCAAAAAGTTTAAAGGAAGAAAAGGGGAAATAAATGTAGTTTTAACAGATTATAATATGCCTGAAATGAATGGCATAGAATTAGCAGGGAAAATAAGAAAGGAAGAAGGTGGGGAGGAAGTTGTTATAATCCTGTTTACCGCGCAAGCAGGTGATTATATTGTTATGGAAAATGTTGCAGGGAAAGTAGACGCAGTGTTAGCGAAGCCAGTCAATCCTATTGGTAGAGTAGTTACGACCATTAAAAAATGCCGTGAAGAAAAGTTGGCAGTCTCCTCCCAAGTAAATTCTAGCCCTATTGGAGTAAAGAGTTTTAAGAAAGCTGTAGGAATTCTTTTGATTGCAGGTGTGTTGGTTTTTAGATCTTTCCCCGCGTTTGCTGGGGCAGAAATTTGCAAATTGTTTACGCCTACTGACTCTACTTTAGTGCAAGAAGGAAATATAGTAGCAAAGGAAGACGTTGTGGCGGTAATAAAAGATGGAAAAGAAATTTATGTGACTACGAATGCTGTTCGAGTTGACCAGTGCGCGGTAGCAATTATTCAGAGTGACTCTATAGTTATTTTTGCCCATATTGCGCCTTTGGAAAAAGATAATAGTTGGGCTAGTAGATCGCGGATAGAGGAAAAAATAGATAATTTTGAAAGTATAATAAGGAGAAATGGTTTAAATCCTAAGGCATTAAGCGTTAATATTATTTATAACGCTAATGAGTCTTTTCGTAGACAGCTCTCGCCGAGATTAAGGGCTGATTTCTTAGAGGTTAACGAATATGCTTTTGAAGATATAGGAATGTATGTTGATTATAATTCCTCTTCCAAGCAGGGAAGTGTTTTTTGCAAAGATTTTGATATTGGACATATAGAACTTAAAAGGTTTGAATTGAAAGATGGAAAACTTTTAATGAGAGAGCTGGAAGAAAAAGGTTTAGATGGGGTAACTATTGGCATCATTTTATCGGCGTTATTATTTATGGCGGGCAGTATAATGAAACAATCTTCCAGCCCGTTTGTTATGTTGAATGAAATAATTGAAATGGGATTAGTGGTAATAATAATAGTTTTCGCGCTAATAGACAGAGGGGTTATTTTATTTCATCGGCGGGAGTTGCGACAGTTGGATAAGATTATGGGTCAAAGGATGCAGGAGCTAACATGTAAAAAGGCTTATAGAGAATTTGTTGTTTCCCTTTCTTCTTTGAAAAATTCCGAAGCCAGGATTTTTGAGTTAAAAAGGTTTTTGGGAGACAATAAGGAATTGGTTTCCTGTAGAGAGTTTATGGGAATTCTCTCTGAATTTTTATTAGAGAAGGATCCGTTGGTAGCCTGGGTATTGCAGGATTGGTTAAATCATACCCAAAATTCAAGAAAATATAGTGAGTTAGGGCTGTATCTTGGTTTCCTTTACAGAGAGTTTAAAAATAAAAAAATTAATTATACAGATGTTGTTGATTACGAGAAGTATGTTTCTTCTTTGAGGCATCAGTATGCAAAAGAGAATGAAATTGCCACTTCTGGTTTGGCAGTTAAGGCGGCAAGGTGTTCTTCCGCGGCGTGGATGAGTAAAAAGTTTAAAGCCTTTAAGGTGGTAAAAGGAATTGCGGTTGGAATTGGTTCGACACTTATAGGAGCATGGTTTGGCAGTAAGGAAATTAACGGACATCTTCGTAGCTTCAGTTCAGCGGCTTCGTCGCTGGTTGTAGAAGAGATTGCGAAAAGAGGGTTGATTAGGGCGGGACCGGCAATAAAGATATTCTTAAATCTTATTGGTATTACTGGATTAGTTATTAGTATTGTTTATTTCATCTCTAATTCTCCTTCTTATTTAGGATTAGACGGGTTTTTTCTTTACCACTGGAAAGGCCTTATAGGAATGTCTCTGGCAGGCCTTCTTTTCTATAAATTCTGGAAAGGGAAAACCGAAAAATTTAATAATAGTGAAGAAAAGTCTTCTATTAAGAAAATAGTTGACGAGGAAGTTCAAGATACAAAGAGCGATTCTTTTAAGGCAAGATTACGTATCCAAAGTAAGAAAGAAGTAGATGAGAAAGTTGCTTTAGATCAGGCAAGAACACTTTCTCGTTTGTTTCTTAGTATACCGATAAAGCTCTTTGGCTGGATTCCTTTGTTGGGCTGGATGATAAAAGGTTTCTATCAAAATCCTAAGCTTTTTGGAATTTATAAATGGTTTATGGAGGCATTTACTCAGTTGATACTTTTCACTTTCTTTTTAAAACATTTTATGGTTCCATTGGCTTATAATGCCGATTCTTTAATGCCTAAAAAAGAGTTGCAAACTATTGTCAGTAAGGCAAGGGAAAAATTGGAGGAACAAGAAAAGCAAGGAGGCATAAGAAAAACAGGCCGTTCCCTAAAAGATATATTATTCTGGAATTTCGCATTTGATTTTTGCAATGAAGCAGTTATGTATTCAAGAGATAAATTAGAGAATGGTAAGCCGGGAGTTAAAATATTAGCTGTGCCAGTGCTGTATACCTTTATTTTAATAAGTGGTTTTCTTTCTTTGGCGCGGCAAAGGATAATTATTAGACTCGTCTCTTTATATATTGCTTCCTATATTTTATGGCTTTTGCCTTGGAAGGGGCTCTTAAGTTATCCTCTCTTTACTATATCAGCTAAACTTATTTTTACTCATTCCCATCCTATTACCCTGGCAGTTATTATCAGCAGTTTTATTATTATTTTTTGCTTAGGCATACCTGATTTATGGAAAGAGGGGAAGTCTTGTTTTGAGAAATGTTCTAAAGGCGAATACTCCAAAAAAGAAGCTTTATTGGAGTATTCGCTATATTTAATATCTATGCTGGGAAAAGGCACGATAGGAATGGTAGCGGTTGGCCCGGAAATAGATATGGCCTTAACGATAACCGGGCATGTTTGGGGCCTTGGCGATACAGTGAGATTTATGGAGGTCTTTGTGTATGGGGCAGAAGGCAAAGAGGGTATTGGCGATATGATTGTGGGTGGTGTAGAAAAACAAATAGCCGGATATACAGGGTTTGATCTTCATCGTGGTATATTCAATTCTTTTCACAACATATTTAATAGCCCGGATTACGATACCAATGTTGCCTTAGACCGGATGTTACCTGTTTTGCCGTGGCAATTAAAAACTAAAGCTGTAGATATCACTAAAGAAACAGCGATTTTAGAGAAAGAAAAAACATTGAATCCGGAACAAAAAAATAGGCTTCAGGAATTAAAGGGACAGCTTTCTGAATTAGTTAAGTTTGCTCAAGAGCAGAGATTGCAAGAAGAGATAAAGAAGATGGAGGAGAAAGCAAGCAGGGCCGCTAAAGAAAACATTGTGTTAGAACAGACGCAAAGAGAGACTGTTCTTCCTGACCCGGCTAAGCCAAGAGAGGGAAGGACGGTAGGTGATGTTGTAGCGAGGTTTGATGAGTTGAAGGGGCAGGGATTTTCGGGATTTGTTTCGGTTAAAGGGGATGAGTCTTGGGTTAAGGAGGTTTTAGGATATTTAGCTCAACGTGACCCGCAACAGGGACAACTTTTACAGAATTTAGTTGGGTCAGGAAAGTTAAGAGCTGGACCGGATGGAAAAAAGATTTTTTATGCTGCTAATGGTATTGATAATGAAGGCAGTAGAACTCTTCTTATTGCCACTAACCAAAAAGACCTTGCCGCAAGTTTAGCCTACGAATTTAACGCTTTTCAAAATAAAACCCCTGATCAAAACAAAGAAGCAGAAAAAGAATTTTTGAATTGGAGAGAATCGCTTGCCGCTTATGCCGCGGAAACAACCAAGGCCAAAGAAACAGCTGATTGGCAATTACCCATAAAAGAGTTTAAGTTAAAAGATTTAGGGTCTGATGATATGTTTGGCGCGTCGAGAGATAGAGATGATGACGGCGTAGCCGATTTAATAGCGCATCAAGGCGTTGATTTACGCGTATCTATGGGCACTTCTATATATCCGGCCAGAGAAGGTAGAGTGATTTTCGCGGGCGATCTTAATGGATATGGAAAGACGATTATCGTAAGTCATAAAGATGGTTTTGCTACTTTATATGGCCATAATAAAGAAAATTTAAAAGAAAAAGGGGCTGAAGTTGCTAAGGGTACCGTAATTGCTACTGTAGGCTGTAGTGGAAACGCCGGGCAAGTAGGAGAGATGGTTCATTTTGAGGTAAGGAAATTTTCAGACGGTAGAGAGATTAAAGATATAGATAAGTTTTTAACGGCAGAAGCGATTGATCCAGCAGGAGTAATTGGTGATGATTTTGTTCGCGCGGTTGAACAGAGCTCTGTGACGAAGGAACCTGTCCAACCTACGCGGTTGACAGCGGTTGAGGCTAAGGTTGAGGCTAAAGAAGGAATTGGGCAGAAAGAAACCAAGTCAACCTACGCGGTTGGACAGGTTTCTGCTTTTAACGGGAAGCAGGAAGAGCTCACTCCTAAGACAAAGATAGTTGTTCAGGGGATCCGGCGAGAATTGGAGAATAAATATAGTGCATTGATTAAAGAATCAGGGGTTGAAAAAAATGGGATAATATATCATGAAGAAGGTATTACGTTGAAAGAAAATTGGGAGAAGTATTTGGAGGGCAAGCGCTGGGAAGAAGCAACTAAAAAATTATATAATAATAAAGAAGAATTATTCGCGGTTTTGGTTTCTATGCAGAAAGGCGAAAGATGGGCGGTAAGAAAAAGTTTTGGGAATTATAGTGATTTCCGCGAATTTGTGGATGATCCAAGACTTAAGGTTTCGGTGTATGAGTATCCGGGTTTGGGAGATAAAGGCGATGGTTTAGAAAGAGGAAGAAAATTAAGTTTGGCAGAAATCCGTCAGATTGAAAATGGAAAACAGGGCGTACCACCCAAGATGGTCTTTGTTAAAGGGGTTGATGAGCAGGGGAAAGAATTCGAGTATCTTTTAATGACTGGTATTAACGCGGCTGTAGTGGCGAAGGAGATAAAGGAATCTTATGCTTTTAGCAGGAATTTATTATTAGAGGTAACTAAGATATTAAGCATAAATAATCCGGGAGAGCAATTTGAGGCAATCAAAAAGAGCGGCTTACCGATTCTTGAGATGCCGCAAGGGGCGTCGGCTCGCGTGTTTATGGCAGTAGAGGCAGAGAATGATCAATACGGTAATTATAAGCGCATCACGCGTTTCTATACCGAGGATGAAATGCATAAAAAGAGCGATCCTCGGCAGGGGGAAAGTTTGGCTCTTTACAAAGAAGGAAAGTTATTGGGAATTGCCCGGGCATATACCTACGAAGGTATCCAGGGAAGACTAAAACATAAACCTGTGGCAGGCCAGGCTGATGTAACGGTATTGGTGGTGGACGGCACATTTAAAGATGATAAAGCGCGTTTAGGTAATCAGATATTATTTGGACGTAATCAGGCTGAATACAATACAGCCTTAGCAGGCATGGGCCTTATTTTAAGCCAGTATGAAAGCAAGAATATTGAATTGGCGCAGGAAAAGATTAAGAAGGATAAAACATTAGAGGGCGTTTTAGCAATAGCAAATATCGCGGGCGGGGTAATGGGTTTACCGTCTACAAACATAGTAACCGGCGCAAGCAGATTTCTTTATAATCTTTTCGTTAGCCCTAAATATCAACCCCAGGCGCCTACGGTTTTAGAGCTTCAGGGATTAGTGGGAAATTATCTTAAAGAAAATTATCTTCAAGAAGATATCCAGAGTTTCCTAGGAAAGGTTGATGAGAAAGAGATTGAGGCGCTTTTGAGGTTTAGCCAAGGTCAGGAAAATTTCGCGAAATACCAGTTATTCTTCAGCCTTTTAGCAGACGCGGCACAGACCGCGGAACTTACGCAATCAGGAATATTTAAAGATATTTTTGCTAATCCGTATTTTTCTCTTCCCGGGACAAGTGTGGATGTTAAAAATGTCCTTGCTTCTGTTGTAGGAGAAAAGTCAATGATTCTTGGCAAAGGAGCGAGCTTAAAAGAACTTTTAAAAGGTCAGGCAAACAATTCAGGCTGGTTGCAATTCTTCGGCCTTGAAGTAGATGCTACGGCCTTAGCAAATACCTTAAGTGATTTAAGCGGCAGGGGTATTACTGAAAGGCCATTTTCTTATCGGCCTGGCCTTTCTTCTGCGCGCGCTTATGAGATCAGGGCTTTTGGTTTCCCGCTTTCAATCTTTGCTAAAGAAAAGATGCTGGGAAATTATGCTCAAGCATTTGAAGAAGAATACGCATTTAAGGCTAAGGCAGGTTTTCCTGATAAGTATGAGTCCTATACGATGGAGGAGCTGGATAATTTAATTGAACAAAAAGAAGTCGCGCCTGTGGGCTATATAAAGGTTCCCGGACCAGACGGAATAGAGCGTCCTTTCCTGCCGGTTTTCGCGCATAAAGACGGCGGCATTATTGTGTATGGGGAAAGGGCCTATAAAGAACAGTCTGAAAAGATGAAACGGGCTTTAGTTAGATTTGACGGTTATTTAAAAGGCTTGGAACAGGGTATGGTAATTACAAAGATTGAGAAGCCCGCATACGCGATGACTTTGGAAGAACGCGAGCCCAAGATTAGCGTAGATATTAAAGATAAGGAACAGGCAGTAGGTTTATTAGAATTATTCTTAGATTTAAGGGATTTAGAGAGTGAGAAGAATTTGGCTCCTGAAGACGCGCAGAGGTTAGAACAGATAAGGCAGAAATTAGGCAATAAAAAACTTATTGATTATGATGCGGAGTTCTTTAGTAATTTCCGTTATCAGGATGAAAAGGGGAATGAGGTAAGGGTATCCATCATTTATTCTCGCGAAGAGGCAGATAAGGACCGAGACAGGGCAAAGGAGGACTTAGAGGTAATAAGTAATATTGGCAGGATGTTTAAGGAAGATGGCGGCGTTTTGCTTAACCAGGTTATAGTAGATAAGGGCGAGCAAAAAATCGGGCCTCTTTTAAGAGACAGCCAGAAGAACTTGATTGGCGTAAAAACAGGTAAGGATAGTCTTGAGGATGCTTTAGCCGGGATAAGCATGCTGACTGATAAAGAACAGGCGCGAATTCAAGCTAATAATTATAGCCGGTTTATTCTTAATTTAAAGGTAGGCGATAAAGAAGAAAAGGTTTTTGTAACCCTGATGTTTCCTCTAGATAAAGAAATAAGAAGCAGGTCAATTAATCGCTTTAGCGGCAGAGAAGAAGTTAATATTTATAAAGACAGCCTAAGGAGATACACCATAGACAGGACGCGGATCACATCTTACTTGTACAATGAGTATCGTATAGAGACCCAAACTCGGATATATAAGAATTCTTTAGGAAATAGCTGGGAGAATGAGGTATTAAAGAAAAACATTCCTATTGAGCCATTATTGGAAGGCAAATTAAGTATTGAACAGACAAAAACCACAGAGCGCTGGTTAAGAGATTTAAGCGGGTTAAAGATTAATCCTAATGATCCGATAATCGCTAAATTATCCGGTAATTTTGAAACCGGAGAATTTTCTAAGGATATTTACGCGTTACATCCTCAACCAATAGAGGAAATAAATGACCGCTATATTACTAAAACAAAGTTTAATGACTATGGTATTTTTGCCAGCGCCAACGCGCAAGATAATGACGGCAGCATACTCAACACTATTCCCGGCAAATCAAGATTTGTTTTTACCTCAACTATTCCCGCAAACGAGCTAAAGACTCTCCCTACTCTAAAACCTTATGGATATAAGACTTTGGTAGAAAGAAAGGATGCAGTCAAGGATTTATCTAAAAATATTATCTTTGACAATGCCAATTACGGAAGAAAAGAAACAGAGTCTTACGCGGATTATTTTGATGGTACGAGAACGTTTAAGGCAAGAGTTAAGTACGGATATCGCGAGGATTTCGCGGCCGGGCTTATACCTTGTATCAATCGTATGTATAGCGCTGATACGGGTGAATTTTTAGCTGAGGGTTTGACCGTAGGTTATAATCCCTTGACCCGTGTTCTTACGGCCAGAGAAACAGATTATACGGGCAAAACTTCAATAAAATCATTTGATTATCGTTGGGAGGCGCCGGTTGAGACTAAGGATGGAGAATGGGCCACTAAATTCGCGCATAATAGAGAAGAAACTCACACTGAAGCGGTTACTTATTATAAAGGGGATGCGGTAATTGGATCTGTCTTAAATTATGGAAATGGCCGTTGGGAAAAAGAAGATAAATTTTATTATTGGGGAAAGGATGGAAAGAAAGTTTCTTTAGCCGAAAAGAGCCTGTTGAGCGCTTATGGAAAATTGATTTGGAGAGATACCTATTTTAAAGATGGTATACTTCGTAGATATAATCCGGGATATGATGTAAGCGGAAAAGAGCTTAGCGGCGCCGGTCTTAAATGGGATCTTTTAAAGAAGGAATGGGTTAATGAGTTTGATTATTCTGATTACGCGTGGTTAAAAGGCGAATTAGCCCGGCAGAAAAAAGAATTGCTTAATGGCGGCAGGATATTTACTGAAAATTTTGATTCTCAAGGAAGACCCTTAGGAGAGACAGAAAGGGTTCCGGTTGTTTATAATGGAAAGATTGTCGGGAAGGCAGAGATTATAATTTCCCATATTTATGATGGTACTACTTTGGGTTGTCCTTGGATCGCGGATAAAGGAGAAGCAAAGGTAATAGGGGAGATAAACGGAAAGCCTTTTGAAATAAACTTGCCTAGTTCAAAAGCCCTGGAGTTCAAGGATGGATTTCTTACCTTGGAATTAGATGACTCGTTGTGGAGTAAAACATGGTTTGAGAAAATGGATCTTTTTAGCCGCAATAGACTAACGGATAATTGGTTTATGCTTCCCGAAGGAATCAAGGTAAACACAAGTTATTTCTATGAACCTAAGTCTGTAAAGAGCACTGAAAGAAATTTGGCTTTCTATGATAAGCCAAGCAGGTCTATAGCTGAAGTTATTTTTTCTAATGGAACAAAAGAGGAATTTTACGACTTGAATGGAAATCCTACTACTATATTTAACTCTTCAAAAGCGATAGATTATGCTCCTAAGACAGGAAATTTAACTGTGCAACTTATTGACCATGCAGGCGGCTATGTTGATCCTTTGGTTCATCAGGTAATAAAGAATAATCGCGACCAGATAATAGAGCTCATAAGAGGAAAATTAGAAAACGGTAAATTTATTCCTGAAGAAAAAGAAGCGCAAAAATATGAAGGCATCCCCGGATTAGTCAATATATCAACTCCTAATGAAGTAAAACCTGTTCAGCCATACACTTATCCCAAAAATACCTTACAAAAGATAGAAGGTAAAACCTGGGTTATAGGTTATAACGGCGAAAAAATTGATATTTGTGACCCGAAAGCGCTCGAACAAATAATTGATTCCCAGAGAAGAATTAGATACTACAAAGAAGATAAATATAGAGTTTTTTATGAAGGTAAGTGGATAGAAGGCACTTTCCGTTACCAGGAAGTCAAAAATAAATACGGCAACCTTGAAGACCTCTATTTCTTAGACGAAAATGGAAAGATTGTGTCCGGGCTTTATCTTTTCTATGAATACGGCAAAGGAAACTTAGGTCAAATAAACAGGGCCAAATGGAGCAGAGAGGTAGTATTTGATGAAAAAGACAAAGACAATGGATACATTCTTGCCTGCGCTAATTGCACGCAATTAAACAGAAAATTAGGAGAACTTTGTTTTAAGGTAAAGGAAGGTGTAGAGATAGGAGAAGCAATCAAAAACGGTTTAAAGATAGCAATAGTTCCTTTAGCTAGAAATAACCTGACCCATGAGTCCTTAGAGAAATTAGGCAAGAACCTGCCCAAATTCTTGACAGTGACAACCCACAATGACGTTCAAGATAATCGCGGCCGGCCGAGAATTATAAAAAGCGGCTATCTTAAGATAAATAAGCAAACTGGATTTGGTGAGGGTAACCCTAGCTGGATTGCGTATCCTCAATATGCCCAGTATCCGTATATTCCATTTAGTTTTGAAAATTATTCTTATTCTTGGAGTAAAGGAAAAGGCGACAATTTCGCGAAGTATGCCCAGCCTAATTTAGGGGCAAGAATAAAGGCGGGATTTGGAGTAAAGGCTGATAATTGCAGAGACAGTAATTATGCGGACCGCAGTTATAATCTAAGGTTTGAAAATGGCAGATTAGTATTCGACGTTGATGTAAGAAAATCTGGCGAAGCGAATCCCGCGGTGCGCGGTACGATCGAAAGAGCGTTTAGGCAAGATGGAAGGGGAGTTTATCTTATCCAGAACAATAGAGAAAAAGGTCCTAAACAAATAAAGACATATTTAAATTATCTTAATCTTCCCGCGAAAACATCTATGTTAAGAGATCAGGCTTATCTCCCCGTGAAGAAGGATCAGCCTTACACGAAATTTATGATCTTGCTTGATAAGAATGTTCCGGGATTAATGCGGGTTTGCGAAATTCCTGTTGAAAAAGGATTAAGCGCGGATATGGAGCGTTATTTTAGGCGTACCGCCATATTTGCTCCTTGGACGCTTAAGTATAAACAATTTTATGACGGTGTGCCGCAATATGAGGATAATAATCGTCATATTATTATGTATTCTAAATCTGGAGATTTAACTCCTTGGTGGTGTCCGAATGAGAAAATATATGAAAGATTAATAAATGGCGATGTAGGTAAGTTTTTAAGGGTTGTTAGTAAGGAAACCATTCCTGATTTGACAGGTAAGTGGCAAGAGCCGATAAGGGTAGAGAGCGATTCCAATGAGCAAATAATGGGATTGTTTAACAGTGATAAGAATAATACTTCTTTGGTGATGGGATCGAATGATGTTATGTTTGCTTTCGCGGGAATGACGTTACCTTCTCTGTATCAGCCTATTCAGCATTCACCTGGGGAATCGGGAAACCTAATCTTTTTGTTTTTAATTATCGCGATACCTTTTATTCTGGCGATCTTGGGGGTTAGACGTAAAATCCTTAAAGGCAGTTTTGATAAAAATGCCGCAGGGGAAGTAGCTGGCAGGAAACAATATGATTATAAGGAAGTGATTTCAGCTATTTTAAGTGATCTGAAAGGTAATAACGATGTTTCTAATACTGAAAAACTAATCGCGGAAGATTTGAATGGCAAGTATCCTCAATACAAGAAATTCTTTGAGAGTATGATAGAAAGAGAATGTACAATTCTTAATCAATTAGAAGAGATAGTTGACAAAAAAGAATCTATAACTTTTGACAAATTCAAAGAGATAACCGACGAATTATTGAAAAGCAATGAAGAATCTATAATTTCTGGCGAATTACGAAAGATAACCGACGAATTATTGAAAAGCAATAAAGAATCTATAACTCCTGATCAATTACAAAAGATAGTCAACGAATTATTGAAAAGCAATAAAGAATCTATAACTCCTGATCAATTAGAAAAAATAGCCAAGGAATTATTAGAAAGCGATTTGGCTAAACCTGACGCAAAAACAGAAGGCAATGATGTTTATTTAGAATTTTACCTGAAGGCAATAGCAGTAATTTGGGTGCCAGAGATAAATTGCTTTTTGAAAGAAATAGGTATTCCTGAAAAAGAAAAATGGAAGTTTAAGGGAGACAGAGTAGCTATTAATGACGATGATCCTACATGTAAATACAGTAATTCCGGTAAATTAAATGTGCGTGAGGCTATTATTCAAAGAATACTTAGCCAGCTTAAAGACAGATTAAATAATTTTGATATTGTAGGTGGCAAGAAGTTAAGAAGAGAAGGGGAAAGTAAGTCAGGATTATATATTCCCGTGGAAAGGCCCATAGGAGCGGCTAAGGCGGAAGAAAAAAGGATAATAGTTTTAAGGGCATTGGGAGAAGTTGAGAAGGATTTGGAAAAGAAAAAGGTGATAACAAAAAAAATAGAAGCTATCGAGAAAGAAGGTTATGACGCATGGAAAAGCTGGATAGAAGTTCCATTGGAAGATGAAATCTTGCGCGTAGTTTTCAGTTTCTTAATTGAGAACTTGCAGGGGCAGGGATGGTTCATAGAGAATCATTTGATGAAATTAGCAAGAGAGCTTATTGCCTCTGGGAAATCCAGCGATATTATTCCGTTAGTAGTAGACAGGGCGCGATTTTGGTCTATTATTTTAAGTAATCAATTCCTTGTTTTACAGACAAGAATGCGCAGAAACGAAGAGAAGTGGCGAAGGGTAATGGACGAAATATGGTTCGCGGTAATGTTTCAAGAAGATAAGTATTTCGATCCTTTAATAGCTTATGGGATTAACTGGGGGTATCTGAATAAATTATTGCTTGAGACATTGAAGGAAAGTTATCCTTTTGTGAATAAAGAGGAGTTAGACGATAATAAATTTTTAGATTTACAAGAATCAATACGTTCAAGCTTAAAAGATGAAGATTTCACTTTTGAAAGTAAAGTTGATACCGAGCCAGTGTCTTACTCTGAATTCGCGGCAGTTTTAGAGGCGTTGACTGATCCGCATATTCGTTCAAATCTTATTTTCAAATTTCTTGACGAGAAGATCTTTGAAGAAAATCGTTCTAAGATTGAAAAATTGACTAACGGGCTTAATCCATTAAATTTTCCGATGTCTTTCGTAAATTTCAAAGAACTCGCGACGAACATTTTTTCAATTATTGATTCAAGGTACTTTGTGATTATGGTTATAGCCAGCGTTGTTTTCGCGGTCCTGTTAGGGTGGGCATTACCTACTTATAATATTTTAGAATCTATGCTGATGCCAGTGATGATTTTTATAGCGTTACTTCTCGTGAAGGTTGGATTTAAAATAAAAGCCAAGCGTTCACCGAAAACCCCTGGTTTAGAAGATAGCAATGTTCATAATGATAATAAAGTATCTTCCAGCTCGCTTAAGGATAAGCAGGGTTTGTATAATGTTTTCGCGCGCGGCATTCAAGGGATGTTTGAAGAGCATAAAGGCGTTAAATGGGCTCAAGATAAGGGTTTAATGTTTTTTGCTAAATATGGAAACCCTGTTCCCTTAGCGCAAGATTGGATATTTGTATTCACGGGAGCTATTATAAGTATATTGATAGTTCAAGCCCTGTGTTTGAACAGTATATGCATAGTTCCTTTGTTTGTCGCTCTTGTTTTTATTTATCAAAAAATAAGCAAGGCTTTAAAATATAGATTAGCTCCTTTATCGTATACCGCCTTAACTAACATAATTGTACCTTTATTTAGTTTCTTGTTCGCGTTCCCAGCTACGCGTGTTGCTTTTGGACTTTATGGCATTGAATTTTATTTTGTAACAGCGCTTTTGCTGATACCTTTAGTCATGTCATTATTCCTTAACATACGTGTTTGGATGTATATAGGCCAGCGTAATATTAACGCGCAATATTGCAATGAGCATCGTCTTTCCGAGGTGCGTTATAATGGCGATTGTATTAAGGCCGGAGAGGCGTTAAGGGGGTTGTTATTAGGTATTATTCCTAAGAAGACGCTGGATTGGGTAACTGTTGTGTCATTATTAGGATTCTGCGCGTTAGGAGGTTTTTTGATTTTTACGCTTATAGGGAAGGTGATTCTTGAGGTATCTATCTTGTCCGCTATCTATATGTTTGCACATCGCGTTAGCCTTAAAAAGACAAGCGGCCTGCATAATTTTTACCTTATAGGCAGGGATAAGGAATCTATGCAGAGACAGACAAGGAGCCTTTTTAGAGATATTTTCTGGTCATTATATCTGGAGGCGAAAATAGATGAGCCGACCTTAAGTAAATGGCTGGAGTTTGATTTTAGCAACATACGGTCTCAATCTGAAGAAGTAAAAGGAAGGTTAAAGAGACTGCTTAATAAATTATATAGCGATGAGATAGTAGGCGTATTAGAGGAAGTCCTGGAAGGCAACGCGCGGCAGGATCTATTTGAACGTTTGCAAAAGATGACAGTTTATTCAGGATCTTTCGAAGAGACGTTGAGCAAAACCTTAGAAGAAGCAGCCGCGTCTGATGATAGAGACAGGAAGAAATGCGCTTATCCTTCCGAGGCTTATGCCACAATTAAAATAAGGTATTCGAATGACTGGGGCAATTTTGTGGATATGTTATTTAATAATAATGAAGGTTTTAAGTTTAAATTGAAGAGCATTTTAAATAATGAACTTCTTTCAACTTTTAATAATAATGGTGAACAGTTCGAAGGCGTGATAAAAGAGGCAAAAAACATTTTAAAAAAAGCAACTTTTTCTGATATTAATGAATTAAAAACGGTTCTGGAGGGATTGACAAATATTAAGATAGGCGAAGAAAAAGTAAGCGTATTTAATATTTTAAGGATTAAAGAAGAAATCGAGCATTTCTTGAATATGCGCAATGAATATGTTTATAGAACCTTAGAGGGGATGAAGTTTTTTCATACTATCTCCTATAGATATCTAATAGAGCGGGAATTTGGCTGTAAGGATTATTTTGACCTAAAAGATATCTATTGGGAGAATCTTCAAAGAAAAGATGCCTTAAGTCAGAAAATGTTAGGCGTTTTAAGATCCCAGGAAAAGAATGCCGAGAGGTTAAAATTATTAGAGGCGGTGATATTTAGAACTCAATGGCTTCCGCTGGTTCTTTTAACTAAAGATGAACGAGAAAATATTTTAGATTCAGAAAAATTAGAAGAAAAAGAGAAGAAATTTTTGCTTTATGATGAGCAGATGGAGAAATTTATTTGTGAGAAACTTAATTTTGTTATAACACGTTTTAAGGGAGAAAAAGAGGATCAATATTTTAAAGATAGATTAGAGAATAAATATTTGTTTATGGTAGTTGGCGCTAATCCACCCGGAACGAATGGCGGCCCGGCTAATATCATTCAATGGCTTGCTTCCGCCAAGGCGGGAATAGTTGCTATTACTTCTCGTTACAGAGAGGCTTTATCAATACGTCTTGACGGGATTATGGAGATAAGGCCGGAAGAGGCAAGTTGGTTTCTGATATATGCCTTTAAATTAAGCCAGCCAAATGTTGCCGGCGCGCTTTTTCCGATGTATTCCGCGGGAAATAGAATCAGCGACACTAATTTATCACAGAATTTTTCTGAATCTTCCTGGTCACAGGAAACCCAAGCTTGGATGAGTACAATTAGCAAGGGGCCTAATGAAGTTCTTCTTAGGGAAGCCCAGGGATTACTTGCGGAATTGAAAGGAGAAATTTATTCTGAAACTGTGGCAGAAGACAGGGCAGTTGCTTTATTTATGGAGCTGGCAGGGAAATTAAAAGAATTACGTGAAGAAAATGGCCAGTATGGTAAGTTTCTGCAGAAGGAAGCGGCAGAGAGGTTTGCTAAAACTTTACCTTATACTCAAACTCCGGAAGATTTGACTGAAGCGCAAATACAGCTTGATGAGGGCTGGTCCATTGTTCGTCTTAGCCCAATGCTTATTGGAGGGGCAAAGCCCGTTACCTATGACCTTCTTTGCCCTACAGAAGAAAAATATGGGCAAAACTATTTTAGGATGGTGCAGGATACCTATGGAGTTATAATGATGTTAAGTAAGAATATTTCTTTGCGCTCAAAATTAATGCATTTGTTTAATGAGGTTGGTTTTTACGGAGAAAAACCGATAGTTTTTACCAATGCTATCTCGCATAACCTTTACGTGAATATTTCAACTTTAGACCCTTACAGGGCATTCCCTTACGGCTCCTTATTTGCCAACTGGTATTTTCTTAGTTCCGAAGCCATTAATTTGAATACAAATCGTATGCTTAATAGCCAATATGGCTTTCCGTTTGGAACAGCGCGTTTTATTTACAATTTATTTAGGCGCCTTATCTGGCTGTTTCCTTCTCTGATTCATCGTTACGCGAGAGTTCAAAAAGAACGCGCTCTTGAAGGAATAGATGATTTCCCCGCGACGCAAAGAAAGACGCCGGTTATAATTGAAGGATTTTTAAGCATTTGGGAGAAAAATAAATTTGGTTTTATGATAGCGGCGCCTATTATTTTAGCTATTTTAATTATTGCCCCATTCACGCCGTTGTTCCGTTATGTCTATTCGCCATTATCGTTTATGATTATGTTATCATGGTTATTCGCGCCGTTTCATTTTAACAGCCGTCCGTTTGTAGATGTTAAAATGTGGACTCATGTATTTGTTCAGGCGGTAGGTATAGGATTGCTTATTTGCGCGGGGATATTTAGCCACACATGGTTTTTTATTATTCTGGCAGGTTTGAACTGCTTATTTTTAATTATGGGGACAGTAAGCCGCAATCCGAAATTTTTAGATGAAGCGAATATATCTGTTGCGGCGGTTACACTTGTCAACGCGAATTGTTATCAGCCATTAGGGTATATAGCTTTTATTTGGTGGTTATGGGCGCATCCTTCTTTTAGGGTTTGGGCTAAATATGTTTTATTCCGGGGTATAAGAGCGGGCGGAAAAGCAATCGCGGAAGATGTAAAGATCTGGCGGCGCAAATCACCGGTTTCTTTAATAGTAGTTGTCGCGGCGTTTGGCCTTTGGTGGATTAACTTAGGAATAGCGGCAGTGGTTCTCTTGAGTATAGCTATTGTTGCAGGGTATGGTGTATATTTCTGGCGGCCGAAACATTTATATAATAAGGCTTTGGAACAATTAGGCCCCATAGTCGCAGGTATAAAGGATTTTGAAACCCGTACAGAAAAAGAAATTGCTCATGACATAGGGTGGGAGAAAGAATATCAAAAATCTTGTTATCAAAAAGCCCTGCGTAAGGCATTGGGATTGTTTAAGATAAACTCTAAACTTGTTTCGCCTCTCTTAAACTGGCCCCAGATAATTGAACCGGAGGCAAGCTCTTACTTAAAGAAAACAATTGAGTTCGCGTCTAGAGACGAAATAGAAGCTTTATTTAAACGTTTGCAAAAACTGGTTTATCTTAATTATGGCGCGGAAAAAGAGGCATTTGACGAATTGATTAAAGTTGTTAAAGAGGGGACTGTTGTAAAATGCCAAACTTTGTGTCATTCTGAGGCCAAAGGCCGAAGTTTCTCGACGCTGATAAGATCCTTCGCTTCGCTCAGGATGACGAAAAAGGGTATTTCGCAACGGTCCCCAGAGAAAGAAGATAGTATTAATATTGTCAGTTTAATCAAAGGCCTGCCGATATCAGAAGGATATGTGCAGGCATTGAAAGCAGAATTTTCTTTAACCGTAGAGGAAAAAAATATCTTGAATGATTTAGTGGGTAAAAAATTTGCCGATCCAGATATGTCCGAAAAGATTCAGGGTAAAATTAAAGAAATAGAGGATTCTTTGATGGACGATTTAGTTAAGGAATTAGGCGAAAATAAGGAATTAAGCGGAATTAAGGCCCGTTTAGAAAGCATAAAGAGTAACTTTGCGAAAAGTTACGAATTAGATAATGGCATAAATAATATTGACGTACTTACTGAGTATATAAAAGATTCCAAGAGCAAAGGAAGAAAGCCGATCTATATTTTAGAGGAATTGCGGACCATCGCGGTATTGAAGGGAGTAACTAATGTTTCAGATCATCCGGGTAGAGAGTATTTAAGGGGCCAAGTAGAAAATATATTATCCGGATATTCTAAGCGAGTGTCTAACTTAGACGCTCTTTATAGTAAAATCGAAACAGAGTTTTATGTAAAGATTAAGGATGCTATTAACGCCTGGGTTAATGAACGTCTTTATCGTAAGTTTGGAGAAAAGCAGAAAATAACTCCATTAATTATGCCTACAGAGTTTTTTAGTGTTGATTTAGGGTCAGAAAAGCAAAAGGTGAATCTTCTAACTGTTTTAACTAAATTATCAGGAAAGCAAGAGGGGAATCTTCTAACTGTTTTAACTAAATTAGCTGAAACAGCTGGATTAATTAAACTTATCGATGATAAAAAAATAATTAAGGTAGCTATTGTGGAGAAATCAGCGGATGCCTTGCCTGCTTTGGTAGAAACTAAAATTGAATTTAAGACAGAAAAGATAGGAGAAGATGGGGAAAAAGAAAAAGTGAATGTCAATAATGTCGATGTCGCGATAGAAAGAGAGGCTTTGAATAATCCGGATATTCTTACGTTAGTATTATTTTTTAGATTACATATGTTTAAAAATCCCGTTGTTCCTATTGGAACAGTTTGGAAAGAGACGGAAAAATATCTTATTAAGGATTATTTTAGTTTTTGCGAAGACAATAAAGACAATAAGGATGGATGTATTTTAAATAAGCTGCTTTTAATAGAGGATTCAGAAAAAGGGACTTTCCTGCTTTCTAAAAAGGAAAAATTAGAAAATTTAAGAAAGTATTTAGAGGAATTTAAAGACGCGGGAGTTTTTAAAACTTTGATAGGGTTAGAATCATTATCTAAGGAGCAAGAACAACAAATGCTTGAACTATTGATGGATGCTTTTTGGACTGCTTCTAAGGAACAGAAGGAATTTATTACTAATTTATATATACCTGTTTTTAAAGGAGGAATCCCGTCATTGTTCAAAGAGTTTAAAGAACTTCAATCTCAGGAATTAGAAAGTAAAAAATTAGCCGGTTTTGAAGGGTGGATTGCAGAGAAGACAATTAAAAAAGGTGTGCCTCCATTCAAAACTCTGGCAGTATTAAGGGTGCTTTATTCTGTAAAGAAAAAAAGGGTGCTTTATTCTGTAGAGAAAAAATTGAAGCCGGACATTACTGCCTTTTTGAAAAAATTAGAAACAACAAAGAATACAAGGCTTTCCTATATGGATGCTTATTCTGGGTTAGATGAAGAGGGCCAATTAGCGGCAGTTGATATATTATTACCGCCTCAAGTTCCGGAAGCACCCGTCGGGGTCATCGCGAGCCCCGAAGGGGCGAAGCAATCTGGATTTAATTTTTTAGATATTATTTTAGCGCGTTCACATTTAGGCTGGGTTATCGGCAAGCTGGAAGAAGAAAACAAAACAGGCGATGAATTATTTGAAAAAGCCATTGAAAAATTAAAAAAAATTATTAATCTTGATTCCGGTCCAATACTAAATAAGAAGCCTATTGTAAGCACGACTTATGATTGGGTTAGTGAATTGTGCCGTCAGTATAGATTAGTAAGCAAGGATTGGAAAGAAGAAGCGGATCTTAACGCGAAAACTGGTAAATTAGGTGATTTGGATACTTTTACAAGAGGTTCCCAAGATAAATCCGGAGACACAGTAGTTATGCCTTATAAAGATGGCCAATGGACAGCAATAAAAATTTCCGTTGAGGAGTTTGAAAGATGGTATGAAGGTTTTGTTGAATATGAAAAGGTGACACAAGAAGATCAGGATTTGATTTTAAAGGGGGTATGTAAAAAAGAAGCAGACTATATTAAAATTTCTTATGAGGCGCTAGTGGCTGTTTCCAAGTATCTTACTAAATATGTTTCTTATTCTGTTTCCGCCGGCGGCAGAGGAACTCGTTACGCCTTAGTTGCTTTTGATGGAGGAGTTAAATACGTATTAGATTTTGCCAAAGGTTCGTATCCTATTCCTCTTTCCTTGGGAGGAGAAGAGAAAGGAGAGGAAAAATGGAAGAAGATAATTGAAATATTTATTAAGCAGGTTGAGATTGAGCAAAAAAATGATTCTGCGGTTAAAGACAGCACGGCATTAATCAACACTAGTTTCTTAACGGATAATTACATTCGTAGTGATTTGGAAGCGCTTAAATTTAAATGCGTGAAAGACTTTCCATACGAAGAAAAGCAGCAAATCGCAGAAAAATTGGAATGTCCTATAGAAGGAATAGCAAATAACGAATGGAATGATTTATTTTATAACGATGAATCAAAAGTTTTAATCAGAGTTGTTCTCTGCCCCAATTATTTTCTTTATTCAAAATCTACAGGGGATTTTATCCATGATGTAGAATTTAAGCTCCCCTCTTTTTATATGGGCTGGCCTAATGGCCATGACGGCGGATTCTGGAATCTTTTAGTCACCGGTGAGGCATATAGATTATATCTACAGGGTATTCGTTACATACGTTTAAGCAATATTGATAATAGGGCTAGCGTGGTTCATCCTGCTTTGTTGGCTATCATGGCTATTACCGGTACTTCTTTGATTAATGATGTTTGCGTTAAGCCTCCGGGGACAAAAGGCGGTTCCTTAGTTAAGTTTAAAGAGGGTAGTATTCCCGAGAGTTTAGGGAAATTTGGGATGACTACGGGGTTATTGGAAGGTTTTGAGTTTGGCAAGGATTATAAAAAAATTACAAATGATCAAAATGATCGTCATATGCCAATGTTTAATTCAGCTAGTTACTTTTTATGTATTTTAAATTTATACCGCAACGTGCTTAAGACTATTGGGGAAAAAAAAGATATAGACAATGATGCAGTTATAGGTTTCTTAAAGGCGTTCTATGATGCCCGCAATGATCCTCAAGAAATATCCAAGTTAAGGTTTGAAAAAATAGACAGGCATTTTAGGTTTTCTACCCAAAATTATGAGGGCCATAAGCAGATAGATGCTTTTACAGCTACAAATATCACGGGGTTATGGACATTTTTTGCCAGAGATACAGTTTATGTGGAAACCCCTGATCAGATGTTGGGCGGGAAAGATTCTCTTTTTGAGCCATTAAAAAATAATATTATTGGTTGTTGGGTTGATCGCACGATTGGAGAAAAGCTTTCAGAAAGCAATTTTTTAAATACCCCGTTAAGTCAGCTTGTTATTCCGAATAAGGATGAATTTATAAAAGGTTTAATAAAAAAAGGCGGAGACTTATTAGAGAGTGGTAAGCTGCCCAATAACAATTCTGAGAACAATCTTGAAATATGCGAGTTGTTTCCGCAAGATGTTGAATCTGTAGATGCTTTATTAAAGAGTTTAAGGGCGCAAGGCGGTACTCTTGAGAAATTAATAAAAGATTCTTTAGGAACCGCAAGCGCCCAAGGTATAGATATCTTAGAGGAAAGTTTCAAAAGAGTAGAGGATAAGTATAAAAAAGAAGATAAAACAGCTGTTTCTAGCTCGATCGAGGAGTTGTTAAGAAATGCTCTTTTTCGTCATTCCGGCGAAAGGCCTCGCCCAGTTGGGCTTGGCACTTCCTCGGGCAATTCTGCCCTCGGTCGCCGGAATCCAGATAGTTCTTCCGGGTTCGATGAATCGAACCCCTACAATCAATTTTGCGGCAGTCCGACTCAATTGTCAGAGAGCGCAGTTTCGAACTTGTTGGTTTGTGGGGGGTTAGGAAATAAATCCAATTTTATGGAGTTATTAGAGTTTTGCAGGTATTCTAAGATTTTTGGGATATTTAATGATATAAAGGATATTTCTAAGTTACCAGCTGATATTATGGAAAGGGAAGAGATTATTAAAAGTATTTTGGCAGAGATAAATGAAATAGCTAAGCATTCAGCTAATTCTCCGCCTGCTAACATCTTTAAGCTTACCCTTCTTTTCGCCTTCGTTTTATCAGCCATTCGCAATTTTCAAATAGAATCTCAAACTAAAATTTCTTCTAGCCCTCTTGGGATTGCCATTTCCGTAAGCAGCTCCATAAGTAGTCCCATAGGGCCTATTGCTAACGTTAAGGCTTTCCGCCTGTTCGATATTATGAGTAAAGTTGGTTGGTTTGGATTAGCTATGGGGCTTGTCGTGTCAGTATTTAATTTGGCTAAAGAGCCCATTATATTAAAAACCTTGGCGCCTGTTTTGTCTGCTGGGGTAATTATTATTGCTACGTTATTTATTGTTAGTAAATATCTTAAAAATAGATATATTATTCAGCTCATAGCTCTATTGGGTGTCGTTACTGCGATATTTATTATATTGCCCTTTGTATATAAGTGGTTATCATTAGTGAGTCTCAATATCGCGCTTATCAGTATTATTTATGTGATGCTAATAAGATTTGCGGCAGCATTCTTAGGCGTTGGCTTGGAAAAGAAGTTTATTGATAAAAAAGAATTTTTAAATAAAGCCGAGCTAAAACGGGCGCTGAAGTGGTCTATTGCTTTAGGGGTGATTAGCGGATTTTTTGTTTACGCGCTCTATATTCCATACATTGGATACAGTTTTAATATATTTGGTAAGCTCGCTCCATTTTATAAGTCATTTTTTGATTTGACTATAGGCAGTATTATAACTTTGCCATTGCAGATTGGCCTTGGCGCAACTTTTGGGGAAGGACAAGATTTACACAAAAAATGGAGGGCATTTAAGGAGAGTTTAAAGACTGTATTTCCTATTAATTTTTTATATTGGTTTATTGTTAATACCTCCTTCTGGGCAATTTTCCCTAAACCCGAATCAATAGGAT
>CAKKQB010000017.1:0-23555 GCA_919901915.1 Omnitrophica bacterium GWA2_41_15 | reverse complement strand
TTTATTGTTAATACCTCCTTCTGGGCAATTTTCCCTAAACCCGAATCAATAGGATTCATAGCCTGCCATGCAATCGCAGTGGCAATTTGGACCGGATATATTTCATCTATAGTTAGCGGAAGAAGCGCGGACATAGAAGGCCTGCATAAGGATGTATCTCAAATTAAGCGTATTGGTATCCTCACTAGCGGCGGCCCTGCATCAGGCCATAATCAGGCGATCTATTCTGTGGTAGAGCAGGCTTCAAAATATAATATCCAGGTTATTGGCATACCTGATGGCTGGAAAGGGTTAGTCAATGATGAATCTTTGGACCAAGCCAAACCGCTTATTCTGGGAGAGATAGCGAAATTCCGTTATGAAGGAGGCACCTTGCTTGGCACTAGCCGGGAAAATCCCTACAATGAGAAAAATATTAACAAAGGAGTACCTGCCTTACTCTGGGCTAATATTCAAAAACTTAATCTTGATGCTCTGATTACCTTAGGAGGAGATGATACCCAATCTGTTTCTTATCATCTCAATCAAGAGCACCCTGAATTTAAGGTTATCGGGCTTCCTAAGACTATGGACAATGATATTGCCCTTCCTGAAGATGCCCGGACATATGGATTTGATAGCTTTGTTCAGAATTGCGCGGTAAATGCCAGGTATGCCTTAGTAGATGCTTGCTCAACTAAGAGGATTGTAGTAGCTGAAGTTTTCGGCAGAAAGGCTGGTTTTGCCCCGCTTTACCTAGGAGCGGAAGTAAACGCGAGCCGTACTTTAATCCCCGAGGAAATTAACCTTGACCTTGAGCAGTTAATTAAGGATTTGACCTTATATCATAATGAATACGGCTATGGCATTGTTATTGTCTCTGAAGGGGTAAAGATAGATAAGAATTTTGCTAATAACAGTGTAGTATTGGAAAGGACTTTTGCCAAGAATCCGGTTGCCAAGGCCGCCTTTGAAGCTGGGGAGCTTAAGAAAGACGATTTTGGCCATCCTAAATTAGAGAATGCTGGTTTAATCATTAGCGCTATTCTTGAAGCAGGACTTAAAGAAGCAGGTATTAATATCAGCCTTGCTGGAAAGTTTGATTATGCCTTCCGCTCTGGACCGGCCTCGAAATTCGATCTTAGTATGTGCCAGCTTTTAGGAACTCATGCCGTAGAGTGTTTAATTTACGATCAAGCTAATAGAATTCTTTATGTCAAGGATGGTATAGTAAAATATATTCCCTTTATTGCTAAGTTAGGCGGAAGAAGCGTGGACATCACCGGCTTACATAAGGATGTATTCCATAAAGCTAATCAGGCGCTGGGATTATCTGTTAACAGCAGCCCCCTTTCTTTTTTCGCGATAAATAGCCAGAATTTTTTGCAGGGTTTAATTAATTTTTATATTTCGATTCCAACTCCTCGTTGGCTTTATATATGCATGGGCTTATTGGGCATTTTTGAATTTATCATTCTCGCGGGAATTTATTATTCTCCGGTAAGACGATTTTCGCGAATATTAGAGAGAGATGATCTTTCTACCGGAACTGAATTCTTAAAGAAACCAATAAGTGAAAGAGCATTTAAGTCTTTGTTGGGCGAGGCTTTAAGTAAGCTAGGAGAGAGAAAAAGAGTACTTGAGCTTTTGTTTGAAAGATTAAATATAAGCTCTGAAAAGCGTCTTCAAGGGCTTTTTCAAGGGCTTTCTATGCTGCTCCAACAGTATTCAGACCAGCTTATTGCTACTGGATATAAAGGTACGATTGCTTATGCGGAAAAATGGGAGGGAAGGATTAGCGGGGCGTGTGTTTATGCTTTATCCGATATTGTTCAATTCCAAACCATAAGCCAAAAAGAATGGCAACTATTCCTAGCAATGCTACAAATGGCATATTATTCCTCCTTAGGGAGAACAAATAACCCTATGATAGCAATAATTACTAAAGTAATTATTGACAAAATTTTAAACATCAATGTAAATTTAATAAATACAGCTCCTATTAAAATTGCAATAGCGCTACCTTTGAATATATCAATTAGCGCTGACCCCAAAGCTTTTCTGCGAGAATTACTAAAGAATTTATCTATCATTAATAAAAATATATCACCTTTCTTTATGCTTGTCAAGTATGACGTTAATTCAATGTCGTTAATTTTACTATTTGTCTCTAGAACTTCTTCTCCCATAAAGGGTTCCGACTCAAGTATTTGTTCTGAAAAACTTCGCTCCCAAAAATTCCTTTCCCGCATTGGAGGTCACATAGGACTTACATCCGCCAGCTCGCTAGAGGTCAAGTATTCTCCATTTGGGATTTTACCTTTGGCGCAGGATTCTTACGCGGGGACAGAATTGCAGGATTTTGGGGTGTTTAAAATAAATGATGAAAAGAAGTTGGTTTTAGATGACCCCAATTCTTCGTCAGAGAAATTATTGAGTTCTGTTAACTTAATAGCGCATATTAAGAAAAGGATATTATTGCATAGCGGTCCCGCCCCTCCTTCCTTTTCCTTAAAATTTAAAATTCAGGTAACCCCTCAAACCAGAACTTTTACGTATAAAAATCAATTATGTTATTGTCTCGTTGAGTTTATTCCCGCATCAAAAAATCAAGAATATCCCTGTTTAAATATCCATCCTTGCCTAATCAATTTTTTCGCGCAAAATAAGCACGCCGCTGAAATTATTTTACAAAATGAGATTTATTGCCTCTTTGGTTTAAACGCGGAAGAGGCGGAAAATATTTTTATTAATTATCTCTGTTTGGATTTATTGGATAATATTTCTTTGGAGTATATATGCAATCAAGGAGTTAGCAATGATGTTGTTGTAGATAAGCGGTGGTTAGAGAAATTTATTCAAGAAAAATTCGCATATTTGATGCGGCAGGATAGCGGCCTTGAAAAAGGGAAGCAAATTTATGCGTGGCTTAAAGCTAATTGCGAAAATCCTGATTTTACCGGTTATTTTATTGGGCAGGTAGAAAAGCGTTTGGAAGACACGACCGCGTTTGAAGATATCGAAACTTTGGGCTGGTTATTATCTATGCCGGAATTATTAGGCCCGGTTAAAGGTTGCGAAGGTTGGAAAAATTCAAGCCTTTCTAATGTTTTACTGTATGGCGCACAGGCAAGATTAACACAGCTTCAAGTGAACATTCGTATAGCAGATACATTAAATAATTTGGTTGATGAGAAGCGAAGAAACTTAGGCACGGTTCTTTTGACAAGTCTTGGCCGTTTTGCGGAGTTTAGCAAGCAGGAACAGAATTTAAAACAGTTAATTGGAAATTTCGAGAAAAAGGTTGATGCTTATCTGCAAAGATTAGTAATAGAAGAAGGATACGCTAAGAGAGACGATGAGTTATGGGAATGGGTTTTAAAGCATAAAGATAATCCCGAAGCAGTTGAGAGAGTAAAGAATTTATTAGCTAAATATATAATTACGGTTGGTAAAGGCAACGAAAAGAAAAAAGAGCAAGAAGCGCAAATGGTTTTAAGCAAGCCGCAGTTAGAATCCTTTGTCAATAATTTGATTATGTCTCAAGAGATAGGCCTTGATGCTGGCGGCTTGAGTATTGATTTTTGGTGGGCAAGAACCTATAAAAAAGAAGCCCTTTTGTCTTTTAAGAATTTTTTAGAGCATTGTTCAATTTACTCTTTCCAGATGGAGCATTGTCAGGAGCGGAGTTTTATGGAGGATTTAAAAGCGCGTTTAATAGATTGTGGAATGAGCGAATATGAAGCGGGAAAGGCAGTTCAAAAGTTTGCTATGCTAACAATGGCTGGTGGATTAGGAAGTTTTAAGCCGGATTTAACTCGTTCATGGTATGAGGCGCTTAAAGGCCTTTTGGGAGAGGAATGGGCAAAGGAACATTTCGCGGTTTGCGGTGTTTTTTACAGTAAGTTTATCAGGGGTTCTCAAGAGCCGGGAGAAGAGGTTGAAAAAAGGGTTGTAAATGAGGCGATTAAGCTTTTTGGCGCTCCAGTAAAAACGATTAAGATAGAGTTAGAAGAAGCCGTGAGAAAATATTTTGGTTTAAAAAGTAAGGTTATAATCGCAAGGATATTTAAAGAAAAATATCTGCCGGTAAGTCAATACTGGTTAGTTTGTCCTAGGATTTATCCTGAAATTTATCCCGGAGATAACAATGATCCTTGGAGGGGTCTGCAGGCTTTTATTTACCGCCAGGCCTATTTGCCGTTTATTGAAGAAAGAGAGGAAGGTAAAAACAATTCTCTTCTTTTTACGATGAGTGAAGTAAATACCACTTTGGTTATCCCTTGGGCGGTTTTGGACGATCATACTAACAAACCGTTGTTTGCTCCCGCGAATGTTGTTGTGCATCACTACAATCATACCATTGTTCTTTCAGGCATGGGTTTTTACGAAGAGGCTCTGTTTAATATTTTAAAGATATCTCCGGAATATAGCGATTGTATTGTTTGGAAAGGTGGAAGAAGAATTGTTGATTTGGCAAAATTGACTGCCCGCGCTCTAAAGAAAGGTAATATTAAATGGAATTTTATTACCGCATGTTCTGATGAGCATACCCAGAAATTAAGAGACAGGATTTTTAAGAATTATGGAGATTTAGTTTGGCAGGATAATCTTTGGCGCAATACAGAAGGCGCGATAAGTAATCGTTGGATGGGAGATGAAGTGCGTAAAGTAGTAAATAAATATATGAAGATATTAGGTTTAAAAGAAGATTGTGAGGAGCAGTATGATTTATTAAAGTTTTATTTAGATGATAAGAATGAACTACGGGTTGAATTTGCTAAAGAGCTGTTGGCAGCAAAAAGAACGCAAAAGATAAAGTTTATCGCAGAATTAAAGAAGAAAACGTTTGGGGATACTGGTTTAACTGATGAAGAATTGGATGCGTTGATAGATAGGCCTTTTATCACTGGGGCGCGCCGATTGGTTGATTACAAATGCGTGGATTTAATTTTGGATTTATTGGAGAAAAATGAAGGATTTCGGCAAAGGTTTATTGATGCCCAGCCGGTTTTATTTGTTGGTGGCCGTAAGTATGGCAAATGGGGGGAAGATGTAGAAAAGAGGGCAAGGCGTTTAATGTTTAGTTTGGGTTTAAAAGGGAGTTTTATCTTTATATCCGAACACGATATTTTTACTTCTTGGATTATTCAGCAGGGGACGGATTTCGCCATGATTATCGCTTGGGAATTTATGGAGGGAGCCGCGCAGAGTTATGCCAATGCTATGCAGAATGGCGCTGTGCTTTTTGCTATTTTTGGCGCTGGACCGAGAGAAAGGTTTGGGAAGATCATTGAAACCAAAGATACAAGGTTTAAAGATGGGATAAAGCATACCAGTCAAGAAAGAGGTATCGTTATCGAGTTTGATGCTGATCTAACCGCGATTGATGACGGCTATGGGAACATATCTTACGAAAGATTGCCTAATCCTGATTCTTTCATTGAAGGTATAGAGGAAATTTTTCAGAATTATTCTCGGTATAATGATTGTTCTCAAGAAGGTTCTTATGGCCAGCGTTCTTACCGTTCGTTGATGAGAAGTTTAACTGTTGGCGAGGAATTATACCAGGCTAAAGGCCTCATCGCGCTATGGGTCAGGGCTTTAAAGATTAAAGAAGCAACAAGTGTTTCGTCTGCGGTTGCGATTGAAATTGAAGATGGGGCGTCTGACCGCCTTGCAATGACACAGGGTTTTGTTTCAAGGAGTTTAGCTATTAGGGGTGATGACGGTTATGAGATTGACCATGAAACAGGAACTAGGGTTTATTATGGAGATGCGGCAGGCGCATTTTTGGAGAGAACTCTTGTTTTTGAGTGTGAGACACAGGTAATTATTCCTAATTTCAGTAGCGCTACTGTATATATGGGAAACGAACGGTTTGTTTTTGCCGGTGCGGGGGGATTCATCATTGCTCCCAACACCGCCGTCCGCATAGAAGCAGAAGGTAATGTTCTTATAATTACGGCGGTAAAAGATCAGGGGTGGTTCCAGCGTTATGGGCCGCAAGGAGAGTTCGCTAATTTGTTTAGATGTCTTGGATATAATCGGACCGGAGTGGCATGGGAGAGAAAAGGCATAGTTGCGCATTCATTATCAAATGAACGTAATTCCTGTGATTATTCCAAGGGGACGGAATGGGTTACCAATTCTATGAGTTACGCGGGAGCAGATATTTCAGCGCCTTTTATTGGGGCTTCTATCGTCACTTCTGTAGACCGAGAGCAAGGAGTAGACGTTTTTAATGAGTCTATCAGGAAATCAGAAAGGCTTCACAAGCATCCGGTGAGAGATATTATTAAATGTCAGTCAGAGTTATACGTATCTGTGTGTGGAAGAACGGGTCTTTTAGTGATACAGAATGGCCTGCCTTATCTTTGCGTGCTTAATCATGGAGACATGGCGTTGATAAGGTCGGAGACCGCGCACGCAGTACTCGTAGTTGAAAGTCCTTATGAGCATATAGTAGTTCAGGTTCCCTCACTATTTCAGTATGGTCTTTGGTTTAAGGAAGAAGTTGAGCATACCCAATTTGCTTCTCTTTTTGATTTTGCGGGTATTGTGAATTCAGCTAAGAGTATTTTAGAAAAAGGGATTGAAGGGGTTTGGCCGATTATTACTTGGTGTGCTTCGCCAGCGATAGATAATGAAGAAGCTTTTAAAGTCCTTAGGCATGATTTGAAAAATTACGTTACAACTATAGCATTGTGTAAGTATTTGATAGAAAAAGAAAAAAAATTATTATTATCTGAAAAGGGAGAGATAAAAATATATTTTGATATTTTTGAGATATTTTTAAATCTGGTTCAAAATAAATTACCCAGAGTAGCGGGAAAGCGTTTTCTTTTTATTGTAATTTCTATCCTGCCCCTTGACCCCTTGTTCATCCTCGCCGTGGCTGGTAGGAGACAAGATTTTTTATTAGGTCAAGGGGCAGGGTTGAAGGTTGCGGCTGGCTCGGCGATTAAGTTGGGGAGTGGAGCAGTGAGACAAAGCGCTTCATTTTCTCCTCTAATAATAAGTCCGAGCAGGGATTTCTTTGGTCAACTTCTTTTAGAATTTATTAAAGATTTTCGTAGTAGGATTGTTCTGGATTACTTTTTATTACCTATTTGCGGGCCGCTCGCGCAATTTTGGAGAGAGCAAGCTTTTCCGACCTTGCAGGAGGAATTTTTGAAATTAGGCGGGATTAATTTGGGCAATAATAATAAAGATGCGGGAACTTTAGTGGTTCAGATAGAGGCTTTAATCCTGAAACGCAGGTTGACTGAACTTGGGGTCGATTGTGAAAAAGGGGTAAAACTTGGCTTGAGTGAAGTAGTTGCTTATTTAAAGAGTGAATTAGAAGATATGCGAACAAATGATCTGCAATATTATATAGAAGTATTAAGTAGCATACTTAAAAATTTGAGTAAAAAAATGTTTAATGCAGAGATAAAAGCCATAAATGAGTTAATAACAACGATTCAACAGTCAATAGATATAGATTCTAAAATTGTTGCAATTGCTACAAGCAGTTCGGTGAGTAAAAATTTAAAGCCGGAAATTGAAATAGAAGGTTTTAGTAATGGCGGACCTCAAATAAAAAAAGAACCTCTCTTTGATTTTGGGATAATGGTTTTATATAAAACCATATTGCAGCAAGAGCATTTTCCTGTTCAAGCCGCAATTCTTTTAGTTTTAGGTTATCATGAAAGAGCAAATAAAAAAATTCTAGCGGCTGAAGAATATTTAAATGCCTGTTCGCTGCTGGCGGCTAAGTCTAATTTGCCGGTGCGAAGTTTAGGATTAAATGAGGTAAATAAAGCTGCGTCAGCAATGTCAAAAAATGAACTAAAAGTTGATTTTCCGGAATGGGCGTTGGAATGTGAAAATTTAGAACAGAGTTATAGGGGCTCAGCCGATAAAGAGAGTAAAAAGAGTAAAAAAATTATTATGTTTACGCCAGAAGAATTAAAGCTGATTGAATTAATTGAAGAGCGATATAAATTAGCCGCAGAATGTGGCGAAAATGTAGAATTTGCGCCAAGTTGGGTTAAGCAGTTAAAGAAAATAATAACAGCTCGGAAGGCGAATAAAGAAGTTTATACATTCATGGCTGACGCTTGCGCGTGCGCGGCAAAGAGATTTAAGGCAATAAATCAGAAAAACATAAATGGTATAATTTTTATTGGTTACGACGGGTTAAAAATAAATAATCTTAATTTTAAGTCAAAAAAAGCTCGGGGATTGGGAATGGCGATATTACCAAAGTTTAAAGAGCAAAAAATAGTTATTTTAGGAAAAAGCGGTAGTATTAAAGGGGTTATTTTGGCCGATTTTTTTGAAGATTTTAATCTTTTACAAGATATTCTTGGTAAAAAACGTTTAAGCGAAAACACAATTGATATAATCATAGAAAAAGTCTTGGGCGCTATTGTTAATCTTCCTTGTTCAGGAAAGATATTTATTCGATGTGGTGTGGGACTTGGCGATCGAGTTTGGTGTGAACCGTCTAAAAAAGAAATTTCACAAACTAAAAAAGCAATAGAAATGCTTTTAGATTTAGGGTATAAACAGGAAAATATTCGTCTTTTTCCAAGTGAGTTACTGCAGAAATTAGCGTCTAGAATAAATTCATGGGTTAATTCTAGCTATCTTGCCGCTGAAGCATTGTCTATTGAAGCAAAAAAAGAGCTTATTATCAAGAGCCGTTACTTTACGAAATTGAATAGTTGGTATTATTCCAGTATGAAAGGCGATCGTTATTTTTCTTGGGAATTATTACGAAGAATGATGGGTAATTTTAGGAATCCGGAGCTGCTGAGCAGTCAATTTAAAGAATTGCTTTATGGTAACTCTGAAACTTGTCCTTTGGATGTATTTGGTTTAAGGTTTAATGCTTTTAAAGTAAATATGAGTAAGTTAATCGAAAATAAGGAGTATTGTTTGCAAGAAAACAATTGGGAAGAGGTTTCTCAGAAGAATGGATTAGCCTTTATTTGGTGTATATTTAATGATATTTATCTTTCTATTGACGCGGCTTTAGATGAAGAAAAGAAAATGTGGAAGAAAGAATGCAAAGAAAAAATATTGGAAAAGTTACATACATTTTGGATCGAAGGGATATGTATGTCTATTCCTATTGAATTGCAGATAAATGATGAGAATTCTGAAAATTGGACCGAAGAGTGGATTTCGGTAATGGATGCGTGGATACGGGTATTGGGACTTATTGGCGTTGAGGCTAAGATATGTCCTGAAACGGCGGTAAGCCTTATACCTGTAACGGAAGAACCTTGGATGAGAGCTTTAGCAGGACAAATGTTATTTGAGCGGCCGAAAATGGAAGTTCTGGAACTGGAATTAGTCGTTTCGCAAATATCTAAAAAGGGCTTGCAGAACCGCAATGAAGCGAGGCAGTTAATCCACAGTGGGGAAATATTTTTATTTAATATAAAAGTCAGAGAAAATACAAAAATTAAAACTTATTTTTATTCAGTGTGGGTTGAAGAAAAAAACGATAATACTTTAAAAGCTATTAACTTTCTTAACGCAATAGGAATAAAAGAATTTGGAGATTTTTCAGATGTTGAGGCGTTATCTTTTCTTTCCGTTACGTCGTATAAAATAAAAGATAGTGATAAGGTATATATAGGTAGAAAAGTTATTATGAATGAACAAGATTTTAATGTTTTGTCCTCAAGTCATGATTTGAAGGATTATAATAATAAAAAAATTAATTGGGTAAATGAAACAGCTGGGGGAAAATGTTTAAATATGGAAAAAGTTTTACGTTTTGTGGAACTTATGGCTCGCGCGGCTGTGTTAAATTTTATTCTGGGGGAAAAGGAATTTGGCAATGGCAATGAGTTGATCGTGTTAAATAAAGACGGTATGCCTTTAAAAGTAGTTTTGATTGACCATAGAAAGTCGTTTTATGCGGGTACTGAAGATACCGAAGCAAAAAAAGTCAGGCCTTATGTTTTATGGTTAGCCAACTTTTTAGATAAAAAATTGCCTTGTTTCGGGGCGCATATTAGTAATAAAGAAAAATGTGAAATTATTAATAAATTTTTTGAGATATTTGAAGAAGAATATACTAATAAGAAAAAGATTTTGGTAGGTCTTGGATGCGATAGTCTTGTATATCCTTATTGCAGAGTTATTCAGAATGAAAGAAAAGATCTTGTTAAGGAGATGCAGGTAGATCATTTATTGACGGGTAGATTTGGATATTTGTTGGGGTATTTAAAAAATCCGGAAGAAATCTCCGAAAAATTAAGATTAGTAGTTGAGACGGACGTTCTTAATGATAGTTTGTTAGATGAATCCCGTCTTGCGGAGATAGAACAGCGGTTGATGGTTAAATGGGTGTTAAAAGATTTTAAGAATGCTTTATCCTTGTTTGGGAAATTCAGCTTAGGTTCATTTCATAAAAGTATGAAGGATGGGGTAAAGAAGCTGGTAAGTTATATAATTTGCAGTGATAAAGCTACTAATGGCGATCAGGAAAAAGGTGTTTTGTATGTGATTCATATGGCTACGCTTGAACGCTATTGCGGCAAAGGAATATCCACTAATTTGTTTTGGGAGTTGGCGCTTTTGGCTTTATTTAATAAGTATAACAAAATACATGTTGATGTCTGTGATGAAGATATAAACACAAAAAATTTCTTAAATCGTTTAGGATTTGAAGTAACCGGAATGTATTATAATGGGAATGCCCTTGTTAGTGAATACGAGGCAGGGGTTGCGGATATTATTGTTCATTATCTCGGCACAGATTATATTCCTATTTCTTTTATTGAGCGTGAGGCCCAAATAAAAAAATTGTTTGGGATGATTAATGAAAATTATCTTCAGATTAAGAAAGTTACAGATGAATTTCTTAGAAGAAATAGAAAGTCCACAGAAATTAAGGAAAAAGATATTACGAAATTTCGTAGTTTTGAAGAAGGATTTTTAAACAGGTTTAGTTTATGGAAAAAATTGGTATGGATTATCAATATTTTAAGAACGGATAAGGATGAAGTTGTAAGGAAATTAGTTGAAAACGAGCTTGGAAAAAATAATAATCTTAAAACCGAAGTTTTATTTAGTCGAGGATCGAGTTCATTAACAATTAAGCCTTTTTCAGCAATACTTTTGGAACTTGATTCTGTTATTAAAGAAAGCGGTTCACCAGTGGAATCTGAAAAAGATTGGGGCGCGGTTAATTTAGAGGTGCGCGAGGGGTTTGTTGAGATAATGGATGGAATTAAAAATTTAAGCGGGTTTGATTCAGAAATATTTGAATGTTCCTTCTTTATTGGTGGCAATAGCTTAAGAAACAAAAGGGTGGCACTTTGGGGAACGTCCCCTAATGCTTTGCGAAAAGCTGTTTCAGCGCTTAAAAAACAAGAACATCTACTACTTTCGAATTTAATAAAAGCTTGTATTGGTCTTGCCAATGCCCCGCCAAGCTTGATAGCGCGCTCGATTAACTTTTTTCTTCATAATCCGCATAATCCGCAAGAGCAAGCCCGCTTAATTAATCGTTTAAAATCAAGAATCATAAATCTCGCGCCCATTTATCATGTAAACTGTTTCCGACTTAATCAGGAAAACGGGGTTTGCTGTTTCGCCGCCTCAGCAGTGGGCTGGTTTAAAAAAAATCTTATAGTTATTTTTTGTATAAATCTTTTAATGAGTTCTTTCGCGCCAGCGTGTTGTTTTGGGCAAGATGGAACATTGACGGACATTCCCGAAACACCGGCGGCTATTCCTGGAACACTCACGGATATTCCCGAAACACCGGCGGCTATTTCTGGAACATTTACGGATATTCCCGAAACACCGGCGGCTATTTCTGGAACATTTACGGATATACCTGTGGTGAGTGAAGAATGTTCGGATAAATATGAAAAGGTGATTATTGACAGGGAACAGCAAAATAAAATAAATACAGCTTTGTCAGAGAAGAATATAGAAAGGGCGAAAGATGCAAGCGATAACCCGGAAAGAAAAAAAGTGGTGGATAGACAGACTCCAAAATGCGGGGCTTTTCTTACCTGGTTTGTAAAAATCGCAGAGGTTAATATTTTAGGTATTTTTGGGAAGGGTTGGACAATGCCAAAAAATATAGCCGAACACGCAGGGAAGATATTGTATAAAACGGAAAATTCACTTTCCCCAGAGAAACAAAAGGTTTTATACGCGTTAGAACTCGCGGTAGAAGCAAAATATCGCGCGCTTAATGAGCAGAGAATTTCCGATGTAAATATAAGAAAAATTCTTAATGACGGAAAAATCGAATTTAGACAATATCTCCCTAAAGGTTTTGAGAATTTAGCTAATGAATATAAAGGGAGCTTGCGGAACATTTATCAGCAAATTTTAGGAAAGCAGAAATTTCCGCATCAGCTGCTTAAAGAACTGCGGCTTTTAGACGTTTTATGCTTTTATTATCCGCATTCAAATTATCTTTCTGCGGCATCCAGAGAAGGAAAAATACGGGGCGCTAATAAAGAGAAAGACCCTGTTGCGCAATCTATGAAAAACTTTAGAAATACCCATTTGGGAATGGTGGTTGGAATAGAAGAAAAAAAGTTTTCTTATAAGCAGGGCCAAGCAGAAATTCCTCTAGAGCAATTTTTAATAGGGAAATATGGTTTGAAGAATACTCGTTCGTTAGATGCTCTGACGATCTATTATCTCTATGAAGGTGAGTATAAAGAGATAAAATTAGCCCAAGATAGGAAGTTTTGGCTTTTTGATGAGAAGATTGCTTCCCTTACCTGGGGGCTTGAAGCAGATATTATAGTAATATCCCGAATTATCGCGCATCGGGTTGAAGATGAGGTTAGAAAAGAAAATTTAGCTAAAATAATTGATAATAATAAGGAAAGATTCTGTGTATACGCGGCAATAAGGCCAAAGGCAGGGACAAGCGTAGCGCCAGCTCAAAAATCAAGCGAACTCGCAAACGCGGATTCCTCCATTACTAAGTTAGGAACGTCCCCAATTTCCTTTACCGCCGCCTCGTCTATGAAAATTACCTCATCGTTTGAGCCTTCGTGGTTACGTGAATGGTTTAAGAAGGCGATAGAAAATACCTCTTGTCGTAAATTGTTACTTAATTTGATAAAACAGCTGGTTTTGTCAGGAAAGATTAGCTCGAGGCAGAATAAGATACTTCAGTATATGATAAAAAATAAAGCTGTCTATCAGCGCAAAGTGGATAAGGTTCTGGCCAAGTGTTTTAAAAAAGGTGTTCCCGTAGTAACTCGGGAAATTTTAGGCAGAGTATATCCCGCGAGATTTATCGGCGGGGCATATAAAATTCTTTCTCTTTACATATTTAAACAAGAGGGTTCGGAATTGTTGGGCATTAAATTTAAAGAGGTAGTTTTATCTCAAATGATAAAATTAATTTTGCAGTCAAAAAACTACAAAGAGTATAAGGATGGGCTTGAAGAAGTATATTTAAAGATTAAAGAAGGCATGAGATCTAATTTGGCAAAGAAGGCGTTTGAGATTATTTTAAAGAATCCTGAAATAGGGATTGCCGGAATAGTCAAAGAACTTCAATGTCACCGTAAAAGCGTAGAAAAAGCATTAAACGGATTGTTTGCCAGGATACAGTTAGTTTTGGGAAACGAAAATGACCTTGTTGATGCTTTATATAATGAATATTTGGATGAATCCTTAAGATTGCTCGTAGGCCAATTAAATGACGCGGAAAAAGTATTTATTTCGTCTAATTTGGCAAGGATGGCAAATTATTTAAAAGAAAAAGGCGGAGTAACTTTATCGTCGCGGGATTTATCTCAAGAGAAAATTTCTGAGATATTGGCGGCGCGTTTTGTGGAGGGCAAAAGTTATAAAGAGATAGGTAGGATGTTTGGATGTGCGGAGATTACTATTAATCGTTTTTTTTGTGGCCGCCAAGATAATGGACGGAAAAAGGAAGGCGCTCTTTCTATCATAAAGAACCATTTCAAAAAAAATATCGTTGAGGCGTTTCTTGGCACGCTTAAAGAGGCAAGAGTTTTATATAAGGAATGTAATGGCGATGCTATAGGGCATAGTGTTAATTCAAAAGAGCTTTTGAAGAAAAGCAAAAGGCCGATGAAGTTATTAGGCCAGCTTAAGGTTTATAAAGAATATATTGACGATGGCATAATTGAGTTCGAAGATTTTGGAGACCGGGTTTATTTTATGCAACTTCTTGTGTTGATTCAGAAGGAAGCAGGGGTTAGCGCAAGAATGGATTATTTAAGGAAAAAGAAAAAAACCTATGTTCCCTCATTGCATTCTGGTAAGAAAAAATTCTATGAGGATGGGGATGAGGATGAGGATGGGGATCCTAAAGAATTATTTTTTGCCGCTTCGGCGATTAACAGTTCTTTTCTTTTGGCAGCCGGTATTTTGGGAGTTACTCCTGGTTTAGTTTGGGCAAAGGAAATAGGGGTAGGGGTGGGAGGGATTTTGAGCCCTTTGTTTGGGTGGCCGGTTCTTGGATTGATTACGGTAGTGGCAATAATTTTAGTGATTATGGGGGTTCTTGTCTGGATTGATGGTGATTTTGGAAGGAAAAAGTTTTTTATTAAGTTGCAGTTTGAGTTTTTAGACGCGGTTAATTCTATTCCTGTTATGAAGGGCGTGTTTTGGGGATTGTTTAGCCGGCGGCGAGCAGGGATTTACCGTTGGTTAAGACAGGTTAAGCAAGATGCAGAGTCGAGATGGCAGGCTGATGAAGATTATCTATATTGGCAGGATCGCTTTGACGAGTTGATGTATGAAATTTTTCTTCCTGAGGCTGTCTTAGAGGCATACTCGGGAAAAACTAATAAAGTCTTAAGGTTAATCGGCCTTTTATCGCGTAAAGGAAATCGTTTGGAATTAGTCAAGGTTTGCTGTAAGCGCAAAAGTTCTCAAGAGGCGCAATCTGTTTATAAGAAAAGATGCCTTTGGGCGCTAAGGGGTTTAGATATATTAATGAAAAATACGTTAATAAACAAAAATGCCTGGAATGAGGTATATTTGAAAATTCAGGGGGTATGGAAAATAGAAGGGGATATTGAGCTTTGTGAAGCGATTGACTTTTTTCTTAATAAAGAAGTTTATCGTAAAGGCGCTTTTATCAATGTTTTATCCGTAGAGAAGCTGGCTAAGTTTGGGGATATTTTAGGTTTAAGAGGAATAGCAGATAGTTCTAACTTTACAGGCCTTAATAAAGATAAAATTGCGGCTAAAGAAAAGGCGGAAGAATATTTGAATCCTAAAAAATCGCCTGTTCTGGCTTTGTATGGATCAAATATTGAGTTGCGTAAGAAAGGAATCGAATATCTTTCTTACGCTAATATTAAGAGAGAAGCGGCTAATAGTATGAACAATTTCGAAGGGATTGTTGAAAGCCTTGGGCTTCTTGATCCTCGAATATTGGGAAAAAAGACAGTTAAATATATGTTTGGGTTAGGGAGCGAAGGAGAGTTTGGTGTTTGGCATGAAGCTTGGAAAGAATGCCGCATTGGCGCTATTCTTTATTCGCGTAAACGTTGTAAAGAGATAGCTGAGAATAAAGATGTATCTGTTAATGATAGGGTTAGAGCAGTAGAGATACTTTCTTCAGTTTATCCTGATCGGGATAGTTTGAAGGAGATAGAACAAGTTTTAATGGAACGGGCAATGAGGCAAATAAGGCCTGATAATATGTTGGCAGATGCTATGAAGGAATATAAAAATTATTTAGATAGAGGCGAGATAGGGCAGGCTTGTCGACAGATAGATCATATTAGTTTTGAAGAAATAAAAGTAAGGCCGACAGGAGAGGATGCAAAGGTTTTTGCCGCGGTGAAGAAGGCGCTGGAGAGGCTGGATAATAGAAGATGTTCTAGTAGTTTTAAGGAAAATAAGAAGAAAACCTTATTTTTACGAATTGCCGCAGTTTTAGTCGTATGTTTAGGGATTTTATGGCTCGGTTCTTTCTTAGGAGCGGGGAGCGAATGTTGGGCGGATGATGATGCGTGTAGAAGGGCGAGTAGGGCATATTTTAATATGATGAGAGAGGCAGAGCGTCATCCCCGCGAGATTATTACTGATGAGCAGCGGTTAAGGGAGTTAGGCCAAAATTGCTTACAGGTCCTATATTATGTAATTGGAGTCATCGTAATTTTATCTGTTACTGTTTGGAGAAAATGTTTATGGAGCATGGGAACTATTTTTTGGCAAAACCAGATAAAAGGATTGCCTGGAAAGTTAAAAATTGGATTAATGAAGTATTGGGAAACAGCCGTGATTGTAATTATAGCGCCAGGATTATTTTGTTTAGGGTTTTTGTTAGATAAAATCAGCCCAGTTTGTTTCTTAATTCCACAGTCAATTTATGCCGGGCTTTGTTTATGTTTAGGCATCGCGGCAAAAATTTTGCTTTGCGCATTGGGGCTTATTTTAGGAGTAATGGTTTTTCATTCTTTTCAAAAAGGAGCGTTAAGAAATTTCTGGCTGAATTGGGTATGGACAGGAGATGAAGGTTTGAGAATAAAGTATGAATTAGGTTCAATGTGGGGGACAGCAAAGAATAATTTTGGGAATTGGAGAAAGAAAATAAAAAATGAGTTTGGCCGTATCCTTTGGCCGCGAAAAAACAGGCTTGAACAAAAAATAAAAGAGCAGGCGCAAGGAGCAATAGAAAAAATAAATTTGAAGAGTCCTCGTTCTTATGAAATAGGCTCATTAAATATAAATCTGGAAAAGGTTGAACGGTTTTATTGTTTGCTCAAAATAGCAATGTATAAAAAGTTATCGGAAAACGAGGAAAGAGAATTAAGTATCCTTCTTTTGGTTCTTTTATCCGCTCCTCCTGAAATCGCGCGAAAGATAGCTCTTGAAATTGCCGGCTTACCCAGAGAGGCTTTTCTTAGCCTTCTATCGAGAATGAGGCATCAAGAGATTAAGGTTCTAGCGGAAAATTTAGCCGGCCTGATTCCTGAAAAAGGGGCTGATTCGGTTGATTCTTTACCAACGGTTGAGCCGTGTTATCTTAAAGATGTTTTAACCGGAATTAAAAAATCTTTTAATAAACGTTTTCTTGTTATTAAAGATTTATCGCGTAACGGTTTTCCCAAAGATCAAAAAGTTGACCGGCGCTTAGTTGAATTTATTCTGGATAATTTAATAAAATGGATAATACGGGTTCCTCAATCATACCAATCAAATTCTTCAAAAATAGAAATAATTTTTGGAGGAAAGAAAGGCGAAGAAATACCCCAAAATTATCTAAAGTTGGTAATTAAGGCCGACGGCCTAAAATATCGCCAGCAGTTGATAGATCTTCTTTTAAGGAAAGTCTCCCCGCTTGATTATAAAAAACAAGATTTTTATTGGTATACATTGGCGTTTTTAAAAGAATATTTAGATTTCTTAAGTGGGGAAGAAATTAAGCGGCCGTTTGATTTAAAATGTGATTTATTAACCGGTAATTGGGAGTTTATTCTTTTTATTCCTTTGTCTTCAGATAAAAAATTGTCCGGAGATTTGAATTTTTGGCGTGAATTAATGGAGCTTAAGGAAAAGGACAGTTCAGGAAGAATAGCTAATTATTTAGAGGCGTTCTTAATTCCTGATTTTATGCTAGGGTTAAGCGGGAGAAAAGAAAGGTTACAAGAAGCGGCTGATGACGCAATGAGGGTTTTAGATAATGAAATTGCTTTCTTTTTGTTGGCGAAGCAAGAATCAGGGGCAGATGTTAATCAAAAATTACTTGAATATTTAACCTCTTCGCCTTTTTCGGATAAAGAATCAGCTTTGCTTGAAAAAGTTTCAGTTTTTGAGAATGCGGCGGCTCAAGGAATAGGAATGCCTCCCTTGGGGAGCGAGAAATTTTCCGGACTCGCGGGAAAGAATCAAAAAGCTATTGTTAGCGAATTGATTAAAGGAATTGGAATCTGCGCTGATAAGACACGGCAAATTCAAGATAATGTACGAGAAAATTGGCCTGGAATATTAGAAATGGTTATAAAGAGAAAAAATAAGTTGGAAAAGATAAAATATCTGGGAAAAACAAACGAATTTAATCCATCGCAGGCTAATATCGAATTAGAAACGTTTATGTGTAATTTACTTATTCCGTCTAGTATGAAAAATTTGAAATATTTATTAGGTTTATCAGAAAGTGAAATAGGCGAGATCGGGGGGTTGCTTTGCGAAATTAAAGGGCATCTTACTGGCGATCTTTTTCTTTTGGAAAAAGAAGTGCGGAAAGAAAAGGCAGCCTACAGAGAGAAGGTATTTGATTTAATGGTTTCTTTAAGAAATAAGCGAGATGCCTTGCTCGAAGATTTAGAAAATGTATCTCAGGTTAAAATGATAGATGATAAATTCGCCGGTATTCTTGGCGGAATGGATCTTTTCAAAAAACAATTGGAAGAAAGGGAGAAATTACTTGAGATGAACTATTTTAGGAGTTGTTCTCAAAAAAATACTTGGCGTTTGGGCCTTTTATATGAAGAAACATCCAAGACTGAATTATTGAAAACCAATTTAGAGAAGCTGTCGAAAAGTTGGCGTTATTTAGAAAATATTTATTTCAACGCTGAATTTACGCGGTTTTTAGAGGAAATTTATTCTATTTTAAATAAGGATTTTCCTGTTTCTATAATTAAATCTTGGCAAGTGAAAGGGTTAAGCGCGAAGCAGCAGATAGAGGATGCCCTAAATCAATTTCAACTATTTCAGGAACGCAGGGGGTTGATTATTAAAAAGTCTTTAGAGTGTAATTTGCGCTCGGGCAATGAGTTAAAATTGTTTTGCAAACAACATGAGATTGACTCTCAAACTCAACAGATGATAACAGCTCTTGTTTTTGGGTATCTGCGGGGTATTTTAGGCCAGTTTTTTATTTCTGAAGGCCAATTATCGCTGAAGAGCGGCGGCTTATATCATCTTAATTCTCGCGGGGAAATGAGCGAAACAGAAAAAGTTTTTGAGGATTATTTAAGATTAGAAGAAATTACTCAAGCCGGAATTATTCAACAAGCTAAATTAATGGCAGGGTGGGGTTTTGCTCAAGGACAAACTGAGGCAGAAGCATCTCGTTTAAAAGGGGTTTGGGATAATTATAAAAGATTAAGAACCACCCCTAAAGCAAGGGCTTTGGGTTTTAATTTGTGGTCTTATCGGGAAGAAGAAGGGACAAGGAGAGAAACTCCAGAATATAGAGAAATAATTGATAATCCTAGTTCAAAAGGACTTTTCAGAGGGCTCAATTATTTAATTGAAGAGTTAGGAGAAGTTTTGCAAGGCGTGGATGAGGAATTGCATGATTTGATGGAAGGGCTTTTTGGGAGGGTTGATAAGGAGCTCGAAGATTTATCTATAGAGAAAAAGAGCTCAATCCGCGCCTGGCAAGAGAATAAGCTACTGCGGGTAATGAAAGAACTAAAAGAAATCGCTGAGAGCCTTTCTCAGTGGAGTTTAGCGGGAGGGTTGAGGCAGGCAGTAGAATTATTATTAAAGAAGGATCCTTTATGTCATGAGGGAAATCTTAAAAAAGTAGCGGGGATTATTGACAAAGATGGGTTTAGTTTTCCTTGCTCTCGAATTAACTGGAGATTTTATTTTAGGTTAGTTGCCCCTTGGTTAGGAGTGGTTTTAGCGGGTGGGTTCGTTTTACACTTTTTGTCTTTAATATGGTTAGGGCTGGGGGTAGTTTTAACAGGGGCGGCATCTTTTGTTATTCTTAAGCGCGTCAGGACATGGGTTTCTGATTCCCATCCTGAGATTAGCCCTTCTTTACTGCTAAGATTAGAAGTATTAACTCAATTAGTTGATGAGATAATTATCCGGTTAAAAAATATTCCTTTTAAAGAATCATTAGATAAGGAAAAAGTATATATTCAGTGCCGTGTTTTGCAAAATGTGATGAGACATCTCAAAAATACTATTCCTGTATATCAAAAAATATATCCGCAGAGAAAAGCTCCTAACATAAAGGATTTGCGCTTTATGAATAAAGAGGCTGTTTCAATTCTTGAGCGCTGCGCCGGTTGTCCAGAAGGGCTTGATAAGTTGATTGACCAGATAATAGAAAAACAAGCGATACAAACAGGAAAGACCGATAGGGCCATTGAATACCAATTCCGCCAAATGGTGGAAGAATTAGACCGGCGCGTTAAAGGGGTAGTTAATAGCTTAATGGAAGATTATTTTAAACCGAAAAGTTCGCAAGAGCGCAATTATCTTAGTTATTACGCGGAGCATGGAGAGGAGGAGTATGATGGAGAACCCGCGGGGATGAAAAAAATAAGAGAATTATGCCGGTTTTGGGGTATCCCTGGCCTTGTGGGAGTTGTTATGTTCCGGCTTTATGTTTCTTTAAAGGAGCGCAAATTTGAAGAAGAGGTTTCGGTAATTTTGGGGAAAGATCATTCCTTGCTGGCTATCCCTTGTTCTTTATTGAATTCGCAGTTGATAGCAAAGATTTTAGGTAAAATTTTAGATAACAGAAAGGATTCCAAGGAGTTCCTGCTATATATCACAAAAGCTATTATTCAGAAGCGGAAAGAAATAGAGAAAGAAATGGCGTATGATTTAATTTTAAAAAGAGAAGTGCCGGACAAAGAAATTGTTCCCATTTTTGGAATTCAGGGGACACATGACTTAAATCAAAATTCGAAGGAAAAAATAGATTTACCCCTAAAGCCTGCGTTTAAAAAGTGGGAAAGAAGGGTTAGATATTCTTGGGCTGATGACGTTGAAATTTCTATGAATATGCTGTCTAATTCAATTAGGAGCGCGGACTCCCCCTTGTTTAATAAAAGTTATGCGAAGGGGCTGTTGCAAAGTCGAAATATGAGCCTGTTGCGATTGGCAATTTTAAGCCTTGATGGAGTTAAAAAGAAGAAAAAAGGATTAATCTTGGCTAGTGTGGGTGTATTGGCTTTAGAGTTTTTTGCGGTTAGTTTTAAAGTGGATATTATTTTAAAAGTTTTGGTTTCAACATTAACCGCAGGTTTATTCGCTGATATTTTAGCGCAGAAATCATTAAGAAAAACCAGGCTTGATATCTGGCAGCTTTTCTATATGAGTTTCTTGGGTTCTCAAGCGGGATTTTTTTGGTATTTTTATTTTCCCGCTCTTTCCTTTTGGGTGCCGGGCAGGAATTTCATAACGGCAATAAAGCAGATTATGATTGACCAGACTGTGGTTACCTTTGCTTTTAACAACCTGTATTTATCCGCGGTAGAAAAATTCAAAGGCAGGCCATGGAAAGAAATAAGGATAGGATTTGGATTTAACAGCTGGGGCGAATGGTGGAGACAAAAGGTGGCGCGCAGTATTAGATTGGGATGGATGTTTATAGGAGTCTGGCAGTTTTTTGTTACTTTTTGGTGGGTCAATCAATATTTTCCCGCGGGCAAGGTTTATTCTACTAATCTCGGTGTTCTTATCTGGTTTTTCGTACTCTCCCGCATTTCTCACGGTAAAGAAGAAATTTCGATAAGTTTATTAGTAGATAAATTATGGCGTAATTTAAGGAAAACATGGAAAAAGGGGGAAAAGGAAGCAGTTTCCAGCTCAATCGGGAAACTACCTTTTTTTTCTGCTGATAGTCAAAAGTTCGCTTGTTCGGCGATTGAGAATGATAAAGCTCGGGATGCGGTAATGAAATATATTAAAATAAGCGATGAAAACGCTACTTTGAAATTAGCAGGAAATGAATCGGTTTTGGAAACTTTTCCTATTGTGAACATGGATTACGTGAATTTAGAAACTTGCCTTAATTGGATAATTGAGTTTTGCCCGGGAATTTTAATTGGTTTAGAGCATACGGTTAATATTTATAAAGGAAATAACGCGAAGGTATTCTATGGCCAGATAGGTTCAGATACAGCGATACAGGCAGTACTGATAATAGATGAAGCAGATTTCGGGTCTTTCGCGGAATTAATAACAACGCTAGGTTGTTTTTTTGCCAGTGATTATCTTTATTTTAAAACTTATCCGTGGGAAAAAGTTCCATCTTTAGGCAAAGGCAAAGAATTGTTATGGATATTTGAGAGAAATGTGGAGTTTCTTACTTCCCTTGTTAATAGCCCTGATTTTAGAGAAGTTTTTCCGGAAAAAGATTTAAGGCTTCTTGAAACAGAAAGTTTAGGCTTTCAGGAAGCGCGGATGTATGAATTGCGTGATAAGGTTGGCTTGGTTAAAAGAGCAATATTTTGGAAAAATACAGAGCCAAACCTTAATGACGCTATTGAGTTTTCTAATAGAATGAATGAATTTCTTGACTTAAAGGTAGACCTAAGGCTTAAAGAAGAAATTAGTAAAGCGGTAAAAAGCCGCTGTTCTTCTAAAAATACCACGGCAGTTGTTTTAGATGCCAGGACATTAAAAGGGCTTCCCAGCGCGTTTTTTGATAAATACAGTAAGATATATATAGTAGATGTGGGTCTTTCAGTAATTGAAAAGGCGATTAACAACCAGCGCGGCTTATCAAGGCTATTAAAAGATGGAAGGTTTGAGCTGATTAAGCTGGATTTAATGAATGTTAATTTTGTTGAGAAGATAAAAGAAAGCATTGATTGCGCTTTTACTATTGAAGATGCTTATAAAAAACTTACAAATATTTTTTCTTCTTATGAAGAAGATATAGTTTCTGTTTTTTTTCCTGAATTAGAAAATATAAAAGCAGATATGGTTGTTTCTTGTTTGCGCGAGCATTTTCTTGAGGATTATCAAAATTTTATTAGTATGTATATTCATTGGAGGTTCAGCTTGCCTTTTGAGCTTTATAAAAATACAATTTCCCCAGATAATCTTAATTTTTATCTTGAATCTGCTTCCCATATTGAGCAAGCAATCAAGGATGCTTATTGTCAATTACTGAAAGAACTTATTGCCCCTGATGGGATAATTTGTTTTTCTGCCCCTTTTATTTCGTTCTGTTCCTATGAGATAAAAATAAAAGGAATAACTCCGGAAGAATTAGAAAAAGTTTTTAATGATTTAGCGCAAAAGCTTTTTGAATCAGGTAATCTTGATTTTGACAACGATTCACTTGAAGGTTTACTTATTAGCGATTTTTATGAACAGTTTCAGCTTATTTTTCGCTCTTTGGATTGGTTAGTTCCTAATTTTGTTTTAAATGAAATAAGGAGTATTTGGAGGAAAAAATTTAATATTTTAAATACAAGTATTCGAGCGGCGCCAGTTCGTCCAGATATGGGCGGCAGTCATCTTAGTCAATTTATGATTTTAAAGCTGCGGGGAAGTTTGTCAGCGATTAATGGAGATATTTTCTTAGCCGCTTCGGCTGTGAGTTTAAGCTATCAGCTCGCTGTTGGGTTAGGGGTGGAAGGAAATTCGTTGGTAAAGATGTCTGTAAGAATAAATCAACAATTTATTGAAGGTTTGATCAAAGGAGTTCTATCAGGAAGACAGGATATTTATGATACATTTTGCGAGATAGTTTTCGCGTATAAAAATAATATTAATGAGATTAGCCAATGGCTGGAAAATAGCGGCAGTATTAAGAGTCTTCTTAAGAATGCGAAGCGTAATTTAATACAACGGATGCGTGTTTTTTGGGTGCTGAAAGTTTTGATGGAAGC
>CAKKQB010000016.1 GCA_919901915.1 Omnitrophica bacterium GWA2_41_15 | reverse complement strand
TCGTTAACTTTCCCTCATAAGCAGGGGGGTAACGATCTATGGTATCATTCCCACTAACTGGTTAAAAATAGCCTTGAGTTAACGGACAATTTAAGATATAATTATGATTCTTTCATATCGAAGAAACTAGGGGACGCTTCCGGGTTTTTGTGTTTTTTCCTGGATTCAAAAACTCTTGAAGCGTCCCCAGGGAGTTGCGTTCTTATGCTTAATTATCATGACATTGATCTTCATAAAATTGCGCGCGCGGCGATAGAGCAGTATGGTTTTGATTTTACTCCCACAGAACCTGTAATTGATGAAATTAACGCTCTTGTTCCAAGACAGCTGCGAAGCACGGTTAAGGATCTCCGCGGGCTTCTTTGGTCATCGATTGATAACGCGGAATCTTTGGATCTCGATCAATTAGAATATTGTGTTCGCGGCACAAGCGGCGAAATTATAGTTAAGATTGCTATTGCTGACGTAGACTTGTTTGTTCCGAAAAAATCTCAAACCGATATCTATGCCGCGCGCAATGGGACATCGGTTTATACCGGTATTGATGTTTTTTCTTTGTTGCCGAAACGTTTATCAACCGAGCTTACTTCCTTACTCCTTGATACGGATCACGACGCCATAGTTATTGAATTCAGTGTTTTTCCTAACGGAGAAATTACCCCGGGCGCTATTTATCAGGCATTTATCCGCAATAAAGCAAAACTTATCTATGAAGAAATTGGCGATTGGATTGAAGGTAAAACCGGAGTTCCCGTGTCGGTCGAGCGCCTACCCGGCCTCAAAGAGCAGTTAGAATTACAAGATGAAGCCGCTAAACGTTTGAACAAATCCCGCGTTGAACAGGGGTCTCTTGAATTCGATACCATCGAAGCTAAACCTCTCATACGAGAAGAAAGAGTTATCGGGCTCGTCATCCAGGAAAAGAATCGCGCGCGTTATATTATAGAAAATTTTATGATCGCTGCTAATGTTACCATGTCGCAATTCTTAAAGAAAGCCCAAATCCCGATGATCCAGCGGGTTGTGCGCGTCCCTAAAAATTGGCAGGGCATTGTTGGGGTTGCCGCCGCTTGCCTTGAAACATTGCCGCTTCAACCTGACGCTAAGGCGCTCGCGCAATTTCTTCACAAGAGAAAAATTGTTGATCCGGAAAAGTTTTCTGACCTTTCTTTGGCTATTGTTAAATTATTGGGCCCGGGGGAATATATGATGCTCAGGTCTCAAGGATCTTCTATCGGGCATTTTGGCCTGGCGGTAATGGATTATACCCATGGGACAGCGCCCAACAGGCGTTATGTTGATGTAATTATTCAAAGGCTTTTGAAAGCGGTTCTAGAGAAGCAACTTTGCCCATATAGCGAGGATGAGTTGATTGATTACGCCGCCCGATGCACGGATCGCGATAAAGCCGCCAAAAAAGTTGAACGTTTTATGCGTAAAGCAGCGGCCGCCGTGTTGTTAAGCGGCAGAATTGGTGAATTCTTTGACGCGATAGTTACGGGGGCATCTGACAAGGGGACATACGCGCGCCTTGTAACGCCTCCGGTTGAAGGACGGATTATGCGCGGGGAAAAGGGGCTGGTTGTCGGACAGAAAATCCGCGTCCGTTTAATCAGCATGAACCCTTATAAAGGGCAAATTGATTTTGAGAAAGGTTAAATATATGTTAAACAATCTTAAAAAGAACAACCGGCCTTATCAAACTAAATTTAGTTTTGGCGCTACAGTAGCTATCATTACTAATTTAGGGCTTATCGTAGGTTTAGCTGCCTTAGCGCATCCCCGATTAGCCATTATCAGCGGTATACTGATTATTGCTCTGGTTGATAATATAGCTGATTCGTTTAGCATCCACATCTATCAAGAATCAGAATATATTGATAAAAAAGAAGTTTGGTTTTCTACTTTAACTAATTTCTTAACGCGGATGTTTGTTTCATTGACGTTTCTTATTTTAGTGATTGTTTTACCACTGAAACTGGTAGTACCTTGTTCAATTATTTGGGGATTAGTTTTATTAGCTAGTATAAGTTATATAATAGCAAAAGACAAAGAAGTAAATCCATATTTAGCCATTTTTGAACATATCAGTATTGCTGTCATTGTAATTATAGCAAGTGATTTTGTCGGTAAATTTTTAATTGATAAATTTAAGTAGTTGGGATACTTCCAACAGTCATGAAGCCCGCAGGACGGAATTGGGATATGCCAAAAATTAAAGATCTACCAAAACATAAGAGGCAAAAAGAAAAGCTGTCCAAAGCTTGACCATATCATTATTACCGATGATGGTTATATAAGTTTTTTGGAAGTAGCCATATTGAGTAATAATAGGGCTGTGTTTGTAAAGGTAATGCCGTATATAAGCGGGAAAAATTAAATGATAGAAAAAATTTTTAAGGAATACGAATTTGGTGATAATGTTATCGATAGCTTGATAACAGAACTTGTCAAAAAATCAAGTTCTGTTGAAACCGAATATTTATTGCGCGAAATACTGACGACGGCTGTTAAGCTGGGAAAGGAATCTAGTGATAAGGGAGATCTTAAACTTGTAAATAATACACTTAAAGAATTACGCTATTCTTTTAAGGTATTTTCTCCTTACAGGGCTGTTAAAAAGGTAATAATCTTTGGGTCGGCGAGATCAGAAAAGACATCAGCCGAATATAAGATGGCTGAGGAATTCGCGCGAAAGCTAACAGCGAAAGGTTATATGATTGTAACCGGAGGCGGCCCCGGAGTCATGGAGGCCGGTAATAAAGGCGCTGAAACGGGAAAAGAGTTCGCGTTGAATATTCGCCTTCCTTTCGAACAAAAGACTAATCCATACATACACGAAAAAGACAAAATAATTAACTTCAAATATTTTTTTACTAGAAAATTAATTTTTGTAAAAGAGACTGACGCGACCGCTCTTTTTCCCGGTGGATTTGGCACCCAGGATGAGGGGCTTGAAATGCTTACTTTAATCCAGACTGGTAAGTCTAGGCCCAGGCCAATAATTTTAATGGAGCCAAAAGGTTCGACGTATTGGACAGAGTGGATACATTTTGTCAATAAACAGTTAGTTAAAAGAGGATACATCAAAAAGGAAGATCTTGGTCTTTTTCGTATTGTAAAAACTGTTGATGAGGGAATTAAATATATAGAAGATTTCTATAAAGTATACCATTCAATAAGGTATGTTTGTGGTTTGACTGTGTTGAGGCTGAATAAAGAGATTTCCGATAAGACGCTAAAGCTTATAAATAAAAAATTTAAGAACATTTTAACAAGCGGTGAAATTAAAAGTTCGCCTCCAACGAATAAAGAAATCCAGGAAGAAGAATATCTTAGCCTACCTCGGATAGTGATGAATTTCAACATGCGTGATTATGGCTTGCTCTGCGAGATGATTCGAATCATTAACGAAGATTAGGCGTAAGGCTATACGCGATTGACCCCTTACGTGATGATTTACAGGGACTATGTCCCGATCCGTGGTATCCGGGCGGGCAAGTCCGCCCAAAAACGCGGTAACGATTCACTTTAAATGGATTGTGGAGATTTTCAGGTGAAAAAGAAAATAGTAGTTTTAATAATTCTGTTTATTGTTATCGGCATCGGCATACCTTTTTTATATAAAAATTATGAAAATCGCAACTGGACAATTAAAAATAGCCGGGCCTTATTAGAAAAGAGGAGACAGGCATGGCTAGAGCTAAGGAACACCATGGAAAATAAAGTCAGGTATTTTAGAGGAACAGTCGGCCTTGTGATTATAGATTTAAATAGCGGTTGGGAAATCGCCTTTAATGAAGATATACGGATTCCTTCCGCAAGTTTAGTAAAGGTCCCCATTATGCTTTCTTGTTTCTATGCCGCGCAAGATGGAAAGATAAGCCTAAAAGATACTGTAACCCTTAAATCTTCTGAGAAAGTAGCTGGGTCAAAAGTGTTAGGAAGGGATCCAACGGGGTCAATTTTCACGGTTGAAGAATTATTTAATCCTATGATTACCCAAAGCGATAATGCTGCCGCTAATGTACTCATAGATTTCTTAGGGCTTGATACGCTTAATCTCTATTTCAAAAAACTGGGCTTAAAAAATACTAATATCGCGCGTAAGATGATGGATTTTGAAAAAAGGAGAAAAGGTGAAGAGAATTATACGACCGCGAAAGACATGGCGTATTTACTAAAAGAGATATATTATAAAAGATTTTTAAATAAAGATGTTTCTGAAAGGTGCCTGGAATTATTAGGACAGCAGAAAATTAACGACCGTATCCCTAGAAAGCTTCCAAAAGGAACCTTTGTTGTTCATAAGACCGGTTTAGAAAGGCATATCTGTCATGATGCGGGGATTGTATTTACTGATAAGGGCAATTTTTTAATCTGTGTTTTAGCTAAACACGAAGATAGGTTTGCTAAGCCTACCAAGAAATTTATATCTAATATAACGTTACTTACTTATAATTATTATCAAAGTATTTAATTAAAAGTAGCAACTATATTTAGTAGTGGTATAATATCAAATCAAGGCTGATATGATAATTAAAAGCGTTGCACGGAGGCAACTTAACCAGTAACATTAACCAGTAACATTAACCAGTAACATTAACCAGTAACATTAACCAGTAACATTAACCAGTAACATAAAGGAAAGGAACTAGTAATGTGTATGATGATGCAGGGAGTAGTTTTTTCTTTAGTTCATGCGGTTTTGCTTTTGGTTATTAGTTTTTTTGTTCTGTTGTCCGCGCGTAAATCAGATTCTCGGAATATCAAAATATTCGGCTATGTTATTGTAGCCTTGCTTTGGGTTGCCGCGGCGCTGATTCTTGGTAAAGGGCTTATGGATCGTCGTTTCCATACGCGTAGAATGTGTCTGGCGGGTGAAAAGATGCCTCACTTGATGATGCCAGAACAGATACAGCAATCAACGCGTGAACAAACACCAGCTAAGTAAATTTTATTCGGGGAGTAGGAACGGTTCGCGAACCGTTCCTACAGATCATTACCGCGTAGGGGCGGGGCTTGCCCCGCCCCTACTTTAGAATACGACATTATTATATTGAGATTACAGTTTTTCAGTGATAACTCTTACTAGGAGGTTTAAATGAGTACGGGCCTTACTGCTATCAATGAAAAGGTTCAGAAGGAAAGTTTATTCGTGCAAACTCTAACAGCCGAAATAGAAAAAGTTATTGTTGGGCAAAAGTATTTAATTGAGAGGCTTCTTGTGGGCTTACTTGCTAATGGGCATGTGCTTGTCGAGGGCGTGCCGGGATTAGCAAAAACACTTTCCATAAAGACGTTGGCTCTATGTATAAGTACTAAATTTCAAAGGATTCAGTTCACGCCAGACCTCTTGCCGGCAGATTTAATTGGAACTCTTATTTATAATCCTAAGGATGGGGTTTTTTCTACCAAAAAAGGCCCGGTATTTGCCAATGTTATTTTGGCTGATGAGATAAATCGAGCTCCGGCAAAAGTTCAGAGCGCTCTCCTTGAGGCAATGCAAGAAAGACAGGTTACCATTGGTGAAAATACATTTAAGCTTGATGATCCGTTTTTAGTTATGGCCACCCAGAATCCTATAGAACAGGAGGGCACATACCCTCTTCCTGAAGCGCAGATTGATAGATTTATGCTTAAGATTAATATCACCTACCCAAACATGGAAGAAGAGCACAAAATTCTTAAGCGTATGAGTTTTACAGATAAAAAAAATGAAGTCAAAGCTGTGGTAGGCCCGCAAGATATTATTAACGCACGAAACGTGGTTGATGAAATATATATGGATGAAAAAATAGAAAAATATATCCTTGATATTGTTTTTGCCACACGAAATCCTAAGCAATATAAACTTGATGATCTATCAGGCCTTATTCAGTACGGCGCTTCTCCCCGGGCAACCATTTATTTGACATTAGCTTCCAAGGCATACGCCTTCATTCAAGGCAGAGGATATGTTACTCCCCAAGATGTAAAATCTATCGGCCCAGATGTCCTAAGGCATAGGATTATTGTTAGTTATGAAGCTGAAGCCGAAGAGAAAACCTCCGATGATATAATCAAAAAAATTCTTAATGAAGTTGAGGTTCCGTAATTATTAATAAGGGACTGTTGCGAAATACATTAAAATCGTCATACCGGCGAAAGCCGGTATCCATAAGCCTATTGAAATCAAAGAATTCTGGATTCCGGCGACCGAGGGCAGAATTGCCCGAGGAAGTGTCAGAGCCTAACTGGGCTCGACCTTTCGCCGGAATGACGAAAAATGGCATTTCGCAACAGTTCCAATAACGATGATACCAAAAGAAATCTTACGCGAAATACGGCGTATTCAGATAACTACTTCCCGCATGGTTTCTGATGTATTTGCCGGCCAATACCAGAGCGTATTTAAAGGAAAAGGCATGGAATTTCATGAGGTACGCGAATATTCTCCGGGTGATGAAATCCGTTCTATTGACTGGAATGTTACCGCGCGCACGGGCAATCTCTTTGTAAAAAAGTTCGTGGAAGAGCGCGAGTTGACCGTGATGCTTTTATTGGATATGTCTGCCTCTTCATATTTTGGCACCACGCGGCAGTTAAAAATGCAGTTAGCGGCAAAACTCTGTTCTCTCTTGGCGTTTTCCGCGATTAAGAATAATGATAGAGTAGGCTTTATCGCTTTTACCGATAGAATAGAAAAGTTTATACCCCCTAGAAAAGGTACACGCCACGTTTTGCGCGTTATTCGCGAAGCGCTCTATTTTAAACCTCAAGGCACAGGCACAGACATAACAGTTGCCTTGGAATATCTTAATCGCGTAACTAACCGCAAGGCTGTCACTTTTATTATTTCAGATTTTTTCGCGCCAGATTTTAAAAAAATGCTTGCCATAGCGAATAAACGCCATGATATTGTAGCTGTGACTATAACCGACCCCCGGGAATTGGAGTTTCCCGATGTCGGCTTGGTCAAATTATTTGATCCGGAAAAAAAGCGCGATTTTATTTTAGATACATCGGATAAAACCTTACGCCAAGAATACGCGCGAAATAATCAAGAGAGAATTAGGCAAAGAGACCTACTTTTTCGTTCTTCGCGTGTTGACACCATTGACGCGCGCACAGATATGCCTTATTCGCAAAGTTTGCTGAAATTCTTTAAATCCCGCGAGAGGAGAAAACATTGTTAAATGAAATACTGCGTGATATTAAAGGTCCGTTAAGCTTAAACAGCCGTTTAAATATTCTCTTATTATCGGGAATTTTAGTTTTTCTGGTTGGTTTGATATTATTATTTATGTTTTTGTCTAAAAAAAAGAAAGCTTCCGTGGTCATTCCTAAAAAGTTAGCGCATGAAATCGCTTATGAGCAATTAGAAGAACTTAAAACAAAAGATCTCATTCGGCAGGGTAAGATTAAAGAATACTACAGTGAAGTTTCGGATATTATCCGGCATTATCTTGAAAACAGGTTTTTCATTCAAGCCCCGGAAATGACCACAGAGGAATTTTTGTTCTATGTTAGGGATTATGGTCAATTATTCAGCTGGCAAAAAACACTACTTAAGGAATTTCTCACAGCATGTGATCTGGTAAAATTCGCTAAACACATTCCGTCATTTGAAGAAACGGACGCGATTTTCGTATCCGCTAAGAAATTGGTGGATGAGACAAGGGGGGAACTTCCTGTAAAATGATTTTTTTAAATCCTTTATTTCTGCTTTTATTTCCGCTTGTTGTTTTTATAATTATTTATGCTCAAAGAAAAAATCTAACCAGCGGGTTTAAATTCTCTTCAGGAGAGCTTCTTCAGAATTTAAAACCGACTATCAAAGTTTTTTTAAGCCAAAAAATTATTTATTTACGATTAGCGGGCGCGATATTAATTATTTTAGCTTTGGCCAGGCCGCAGGCGCCAATAGCAGATTCAAAGATCGTAACTGAAGGTATCGATATTGTTTTAACTCTTGATTCTTCAACGAGTATGTTGGCGGAAGATTTTAAAATAAATGGCCAAAGAGAAAGCAGAATTGATGTTATTAAGGATGTGGTAAAAAATTTTATTAAGGGAAGAAAAAATGACCGCCTAGCCATTGTCACTTTTGCTGCCAGGGCCTACACAGTCTGCCCTTTAACCTTAGATTACAACTGGCTTTTAACTAATTTAGAGCGCCTAAAATCAGGAATGTTAGAAGACGGAACTGCTATTGGTTCAGGTATAGCCGCTTCTTTAAGCCGTTTAAAAAATAGCGCCGCCAAGAGTAAGGTTATTATTCTTCTTACTGACGGACGTAATAATACGGGGACAATTTCACCTTTGACCGCGGCTGAAGCCGCGAAAGCCTTGAAGGTTAAAATATATACTATCGGCGCGGGGGCTAAGGGCCCGGTGCCTTACCCGGCGCGTGATTTCTTTGGTAATAAAGTTTATCAACAAGTAGAAGTAGACCTTGACGAGAATACTTTAACTAAAATAGCTTCAATAACCGGCGCTAATTTTTTTTCCGCTACGAATACCCAAAGTTTACGCGATATCTATGGAGAAATCGATAAATTAGAAAAGACCCCTGTGCAGGAAAAAGGTTACCTGCAATACAATGAATTATTTCCGTTATTTCTTGTTCCGGGATTAATACTTTTATTTTTAGAAGTAGTTTTAATGAACACGGTTTTGAGAAAGGTTCCTTAAAAGATGCGATTCGCGCAACCATATTTTATACTCTTTATTTTTATTGCCATTGGTTTGGTTATGTTTTATGTCTGGGCTTTTAGAGCGCGCAAGAAGACGAGGAGCAAATTCGCGCAAGAAAGCGGCTTAGTGGAATTACTTACTCAAGTTAACCTCAAAAGACAAAGATTAAAAGCAATCCTGCTTATTCTAGGCCTACTTTTCTGTTTCTTTGCTTTGATGCGGCCGCAATGGGGTTTTAAATGGCAGAAAATAAAGCGTAAGGGGCTAGATATAATCATCGCGTTAGATACTTCAAAAAGTATGCTCGCTAATGATGTTTTGCCTAACCGCCTGGAACGCGCGAAACTGGCAATTAGCGATTGGACGCGTAATTTTAAAGGGGACAGGATTGGTTTGATTGCTTTCGCGGGAAGCGCGTTTCTGGAATGCCCGCTGACTATTGATTACGGCGGATTTCTATTATCTTTAGAAAATATAGATGTTGCTACTATTCCTAGGGGAGGCACTTCAATATCAAGCGCGATAAAAGAAGCAATGCGCGATTATCCCGCGGTCGGCCGAGCCCAGATGGGCTCCGGCACTTCCTCGGACATTTCGTCCTCGGTCGCCGGGAAATATAAAGCATTAATTATTATTACGGATGGCGAGGATCATGAGGGGGGTTCTTTAAGGCTTGCTGAAGAAGCCAAAAAAGCAGGCATAATTATCTACTGTATCGGCATAGGCACCAGAGAAGGGGAATTGGTTTTTGTAGAGCAAGAGCCTGGCAGGAAGGAATTTCTGAAAGATAGCGAAGGCAACGCGGTTAAATCCCGTTTAAATGAGGATATTCTTCAGAAAATCGCTCTGGCTTCTGGCGGCGCTTATATTCGCTCTACTAATACTGATTTTGGGTTAGAACTGCTTTATAAAGAAAATTTATCAAAGATGGAAAAACGCGAACTTGAGGGAAAGATGAATAAGCTTTACGATGAAAAATTTCAGATACCTTTAGCCATCGGCCTTTTTTTAATTTTATTAGAAATAATAATGAGCGACAGAAAAAAGTGATATAATGAAAAGAATAATTTTTATTATAATTATAGCGTGTTTGTTTCTTGCTCAGGCATTTGCCTCAAGTACCGCGAGAATGGTTGAAAAAGGAAATAAGCTGTATAAAGATCAAAAGTATGACGATGCCCTGGAACTTTACAAACAAGCGCTTTCCAATCAGCCGGATTCAGAGGTTATAAATTTTAACATAGGCACAGCCCAATACAAAACTAATGACTATCAAAAAGCAAGCAGCTCTTTTGAGAAGTCATTGATCACGCGGAACAAGAGCCTTGAAACCGCGGCAAATTATGATCTGGGAAATTCTAAGTATATGTTGGGACTATCAAAAGAAAATACCGATCTTTCCGGGGCAGTGCGATTATTAGAGGAAGCGCTCACTAATTATAAGCGAACGCTGGAATTAGTTTCTAAAAACGAAGACGCGAAAGTTAATTATGAGATTGTTGAAAAGAAACTTAAAGAACTTAAGGAAAAATTAAAGAAGCAGCCGCAAGAAAATAAAAATAATCAGAAACAACAGGAACAGAATAAAGAAGAATCCTTAAAACAACAGGAACAGAATATGCAGCAAGCGCGGCAGCAACAAGAAAAGGATAAACAAAAAGAAGGAAAAAAACAGGAAGAGAAAAAAGCCGCGGATAAAGAGGGGCAGTTAAATCAAAAACCTGATCAGCAGGCACAGCAACAAACCCAGCAGCAGAAACAAGAGGAACAAAAAAAACAAGAGCAGCAAGCTGCAACAGGATCCCCGGCTCAATCTGGAGAGCAAAAACGCGCTTCCGCGCGGCCAGAAGAATCAAAAGAAATATCTAAGGAAGAGGCGAATATACTGCTTGAAGGGTATCGTCAAGAAGAAAACGCCGCCGGCATACTTAAAGATGATAGAAAAGGCGTTGAAGAGAATGTATTAAAGGATTGGTAATGACTATGGTAAAAGAAAAAGAATTAGCGTATAGCGTAGAGCGTATAGCGTATAGAAAAAACAGTCTTTTACTATCCGCTATCCGCTATTCGCTAAACGCTATAAGCTATAGTTTAGTTTTTTCTATTTTATTTTTTACGTCTACTTGCTTTGCCAAGGATATTAATTTTGAGGCAACTGTGGATAGAGATAAAGTCGGCTTAGGGCAATCCTTGCAGATTAATCACACCTTCAATGGAACGCAAAACATGCCTGCTTTGGAATTGCCAGCCATTGAAGGATTCCAGGCTCGCTATCTAGGCCCTTCCACAAGGATGTCAATTATTAATGGCCGAATAGAAAGCTCTATCACCCATATTTATACGCTGTTACCAATCAAGGTGGGAATATTTAAAATTGGGCCTTTTAAATTCGAACATAATGGCGACACATATAATTCCAATTCAATTAGCGTTGAAGTCATAGAAACAGCGGAACAATCAGAAAATCAACCTTCTCAAGAAGCCCAGCCAGAAGTAAAAGACCTAAATGAACGAATATTCTTAACTATGCAGGTAAAAAAGAATAAGGTTTATTTAAATGAAGTTACTCCTGTAACTATTAAATTATTTGTTAATAAGCTGGGAGTCAGGGATATCCAGTACCCCCAATTTAGCCACGATGGTCTTTCTGTGGGCGCATTTGAACAGCCGAAGCAATACCAGGAAATTGTCAATGGAATAAGCTACGATGTTATTGAATTTGATACTCGTATCTTTGGATTAAGGCAGGGAGAACTTCGTCTTGGAGAGGCTAATCTACAATGTAATCTTATCGTTAAAAAGCAAATTAGGCGGCAAGTACCTTCTTTTTTCGACAACTTTTTTGATTCCGATGTTTTTGATAACTTTCTTGGTGGATACCAAACTTATCCCCTTAATTTAAAATCAACGGATATTCCTATAACGATTTTACCTTTACCTGAAGAAAATAAACCCGAAGGTTTTTCCGGGGCAGTAGGCCTTTTTGATTTTGAAGCGGCAGTAACTCCTTTAGAAGTAAAAGTAGGGGATCCCATTACTTTGAAGGCAACTGTTCGCGGGCAAGGGAATTTTAATACTGTAACTTTACCTGTCATTACTTCAGGCAATGACTTTAAAGTCTATGAGGCTCAAGTTAAGCAGGAGAAAACAGCTTTGGCTGATGGAAACCAAACCACTGCCCGCTGGCCGACAGCAAAAGCCTTTGAACAAGTGCTTATACCCCTGAACGCGGCTATCAAAGAAATACCGGCTATTAATTTTAATTTCTTTAATACGCAGACGGGTAAATATGAAACAATTACTAGCGGAGCGTTCCCTATAAGAATCGTTAAATCCGAAAAAGAAGAGGAACTTAAAATAATAGAAAGCAAGCAGCCTGTCAACGCCTCTTTTCAAGCCAACGGGCAGTGGCTTGGCTTCCATCAGCCAAAGCCAAAAGAAGACAAATTAGGAAGAGACATTATTTATATAAAAGATGCCCCCGGGCAGTTAAGAAAAAAAGGAGAGTATCTTTATAAGAATAAACTATTCATATTTTTCCAGATTATCCCTTTGTTGCTTTATCTGCTAATAGCAGTGTTTCAGGCAAGAAATAGGAGGATTAAAACAGACATAAAATATGCCCGGCAGTTATTAGCGCCGAAAAAAGCGCGCTCAGGCATTCGTCAGGCAAAAAATTATCTCGATAAAGGAAATATTCAAGAATTCTACGACGTCCTGTTCAAGACTCTGCAAGAATATCTGGGCGATAAATTCCATCTGCCTTCGAAAGGGATAACCATAAGCGTTATAGATGAACATTTAAGAAACAAGAATGTACCCGAAGAAATTCTGATTAGTTTAAGAGATATTTTTCGAGATTGCGATATGGTCAGATACGCGGCTTCACAACTTAGAGAAGAAAATACGCGAAATTCTTTAAGGAAGATAGAAGAAATAATCGATTACCTTCAAAGACATAAAGTATGAATAAACTAATCTTAGCTAAATTATCAGCAGCTCTTTTTATAGTTATAGCTAGTTTCTTTTCTTTTTGCGGTTTTTTCGCGCAAGGCGCGACAAATGATACAGCGGCAGATAAGCTCTTTTATCAGGCAAACGCCGCTTACAAAGAAAGCAAATATGACAGAGCTATTGAGAATTATGAAAAACTTATTAAGTCGGGTTTAGAAAGTCCAAACCTATATTACAATTTAGGCAACAGCTATTTTAAAAAAGGAGAGGCTGGAAAAGCCATCGTTAATTATGAAAGAGCAAAGCGTTTTATTCCCAATGACAGCGATTTAAAATCCAACTATGATTATGCTCACTCTTCTCTGAATTTAGAACGCAAACCTTTCGGAAATTTGTTTGAGAAATTAGCGGACAGATTATTCGAAGGAGCCACAATTAACTTTTTAACAATTTTCTTGTCAGTTATTTATGTTTTTGTGATTATAGCTTTTATTTTAAGTTTGTTTTTCGGAGGGTTAAAAAGATTAATCCTGCCGCTTATCTTTATTCTGATATCGCTATTTATTTTAGCGGCTGTTTCATTGCAAAGCAAAATAACATATTTTAACACAGGGGCTATTGTTATAAGCAAAGAAGCGCCTATTAAATTTGAACCGCTTGAAAGCGCGACAATATATTTTAAGCTTACCGAAGGCAACGAAGTTGAAATAATAGAAAAAGCTGAAAATTGGTACAAAATAAAACGGCCTGATGGTAAAATAGGCTGGATAAATAAAACAGATTTAGAATTACTTTAACGACCGAGGGCGAATGCCCGAGGAAGTGCCGCGGCTAACTGGCCGAGACCGACCGAGGGCGAATGCCCGAGGAAGTGCCGCGGCTAACTGGCCGAGACCGACCGAGGGCGAATGCCCGAGGAAGTGCCGCGGCTAACTGGCCGAGGCCGACCGAGGGCAGAGCGTAGAGCGGATAGGAAAGATAGCGGATAGGAAAGATAGCGGAGAGGAAAAGTAAAAACTATATGCTATACGCTAAAAAAATGAAAACAAAATCGTTTAAAGATTTAATTGTATGGCAAAAGTCATTGTTAAGGTTAAATCATTAACCGGGAATATTCTCGATGTGTTCAAATATCAGCTACTTTCTTATCTAAAGGTATCTGGTTTACATGTGGGTCTGTTAGTTAATTTTGGTAATAAGAGTTGTCAGATAAAGCGTTTTATGCTTTAATCTGTGTAATCAAGTTTAAAAATCTGTGTAATCAGGTATAATCTCTGAATTTATACCTGCAGATTATACCAGGAGGAGCTAAAATGAATAGTTGCATGAGATGCGGAGAAAAGTTGTCACATAATTATTTAGTAGCAATATTTACGATTGTAAATGAAAAAAGAAAGAGAGTAATAGTATGTTTAAAATGTAAAGAAATTTTAAATAAAAAAGCAGAATAATAACCGTAGGGGGCAGGCCCCCGTGCCTGTCCAAATAGTCAAAAATTAAATATGAAACAATCTATACAGTCAATAGGTATCTGGTTTATAGGGATCACCCTTACGGTATTGTTATTTTTTGTTATGGCGTTTACCACAATAATATTTCTTCCTTTCGACAGGAAACGAAAAATTACGCACGCCCAATGTTTTTGGTGGAGTGACGCGGTGACCGCGTTAAACCCATACTGGAAGGTCAAAGTCGAAGGTCTCGATAATATTGACCATAGCAAAATATACATTGTTGTGTCAAATCATCAGAGCTTGGCTGATATCGCGTTGATGTATAAGATTAAAATGCAATTTAAGTGGGTTGCCAAAGACAGTCTTTTTAAAATTCCAGTCTTAGGATGGAATATGCGGCTTGCTAAGCACATCAGCTTAAGGCGCGGGGAGTTTTCAAGCATAAAAAAAACTTACAAAGAAGCTTCTATGTGGCTTCGCGACGGTATTTCAGTAATATTTTTTCCTGAAGGCACAAGAGGTATTGATTCAGGGATAGGAGAATTTCAAAACGGAGCGTTTAAATTAGCTATAAAAGAAAAAGTCCCGATACTTCCCGTTCTTATACAGGGAACAAGAGATGCTATTCCAAAAGGAAGCTGGCATTTTACGACCAAAATCTCTTGCCTGATAAAAGTATTGCCTCCAATTGATACCTCTACATATCTCCCTGCTGACTATAGCCGCTTAAGTAATCTTGTGCGGGCACAATTGCTTAGTAATTGGGTAACTCCAGAATAGTTTCAAAAAACTTTTCAAGCGACGCGTCTTTCGAAAAGATATCTCAGCGGGCTTGAT
>CAKKQB010000015.1 GCA_919901915.1 Omnitrophica bacterium GWA2_41_15 | reverse complement strand
TGGCCAGTGGCTTCGGCTACGGATAAAGGAAGCCGAACCACGGCCCTCTGGCCAGAAGCGCTCCCTGATTGTTGTTCTATGTCCTCGCTTGATAACGAAGAAAGAGCGCTTGCTGTCCAATATACCAAAAGAACTATTGATACAGCTCTTGATTTAGGCGCCAAAGCTGTTGTTTTACACTGCGGCAGGGTGGAAATATTAGACAGAACAAGAGATCTTATTAGCTTGTACGAAAAAGGCTTGCAAGGAGAAAAAGTATTTGAAGATTTAAAAAAACAGGCCATTCAGGAAAGAAGCGCTTCTTGCAAACCTTTTTTTAAAAACACGCTTAAATCACTTAACGAATTAAATCATTACGCGCAAAGCAAAGGGATTTTTTTAGGCATCGAGAATCGTTTTTATTACCGCGAGATCCCTACGTTTGAAGAAATAGGCGTAATCATAGCCGAATTTAAAAATTCAAATATATTCTATTGGCACGATACGGGCCACGCGCAAGTTATGCAAAACCTTGGATTTGCCAATCATGAAGATTTTTTTAAACGCTATAGTCACGCGATAATCGGCATGCACCTGCATGATATATCCGGCTGTAAAGATCACTTGGCGCCTTTAGAAGGACAATTAGATTTTGCCATGTTTAAGCCGTATCTTAAAAAAGATACGATAAAGGTGCTTGAGGCGCACCATCCCGCGACTATTCAAGAAATAAAAAAAAGCAGAGATTTTTTAAATGCTTTATTTTGTTAACTAAGCTCTAAATAAAATGATAATTCGAAAGCCAGTTGTTGCCGGTCAATTTTACCCTTCTTCAAGCGCCGACCTTAAAAAACAAATTAAAGCCTATACTGATAAAAAAGCTCTCCCGACAGATGTCATAGCCTGCCTGCTTCCCCACGCAGGCTACGCCTATTCCGGAAGAGTGGCAGTTGAAACGGTTTCGCGTATTAATATTAAGAATACAGTAATTCTCCTGGGGCCAAACCATACAGGTTTTGGCGCGCCTTTTAGCATAATGACAGAGGGAGCCTGGCAGACGCCCTTAGGCGAAGTAAGGATCAATTCTAATTTAGCAAAAAAAATATTGGATAGCTCAAAGTATTTGGAAGAAGACAGCCTTGCCCATGAGCATGAACACTCTTTAGAAGTAGAAATACCGATTCTACAGTATTTCCAGTCAAAGGACAGTGGTTCGGCTTCCCATAGCCAAAGCCACCAGTCAGAGGGCAGTGGTTCGGCTTCCGACTTTGAAATTGTTCCGATCGCGTTTCTTTCGGATGATAAAAAGATACTCGAAGAAATAGGGATAGAAATCGCCAACGCTATAAAAGAATTAAATATCAAAGATTCGGTTCTGCTTGTAGCTAGTTCCGATATGACTCATTACGAGCCGCAAGATTCCGCGTTAAGAAAAGATAAGAAAGCAATCGAGGCAATATTAGAATTAGACGAGGAGAAGCTGACAGACTGCATCGAGCGCTTGGATATATCTATGTGCGGCTTTGCGCCGGTAATAACAATGCTCAAAGTAGCTAAAGCGTTAGGAGCGAAAAACGGCAAGTTAATCAAATACGAGACCAGCGGCGATGTAACGGGAGATATGGACAGCGTGGTAGGTTACGCGGGAATCGTAATTTATTAGGGCACGGAGAAAATCCGTGATAAAAAATGGACGAAAACAAGAAAAATACAGACGAAAGCTGGAAAGATGTAGTTGAAAAAGAAAAGGAAGCCTTGAAAAAAGAAGGTAAATTTGTGCCGCCGCAAGCCACATTTAGTTTTTTCATTTCAACCTTTTCTCTTCAGGCATCCATTGCCTTGGGTTTAATGCCTAGCCCGGTTACCAATAAACTTGAAGAAGACCACGCGCAGGCAAAATTTCTCATTGACACTTTAGGAGTACTTGAGGAAAAAACCAAAGGAAATTTAAACGCTGAAGAAGCAGGCTTATTAGAAAATGTGCTTTACGAGTTAAGATTACAGTATGTCTCTAAAACCAAAGAGGAAATAAAATGATAGACAAGGAATTGTTAAATATTTTGGCTTGTCCTGCCTGCAAAGGGGATGTAGAGATTAAAGAAGATAAAATCGTCTGTAAAAAATGCGCCAAAAAATACCCCATTAAAGACGGCGTTCCGATAATGTTGATTGATAAAGATTAATTATTTCTTCAAAAAAAGGGCGGACTTGCCCGCCCAAAAACGTGGCTATCGCCCTGCGATAATAACGGAGGCCCAAATATGATCATGCGAAAATATAAATCAATAATCAGTTTGGTTGTTTTGTGGGCGTTTATCCTGTTACCTTTTGAGGGGTTTTTAGGTAATAATATCTTCGCGGCTATGCCCGGGCCGACAACTCAAGAGTTGTCTATGGCCGCGGGGATGCTTAAACAAATATCTAAACTCGCGCCAGAGTTATCTGTTGGAAAACCGCAATTTCAAACTAGCCCTGACGCTGTAATATTTACTATGTCAGGGGCTTGCGAAAGACAAGTTCCGGCGGGCGCGATAAATCGCGCCCCTACAAAACAGGTATTCCCGGCAAAAATGCGCGTCCTTTTTGACGCTAAATCAGATACGGTTAAAAAACGCTTCCTGATGGAAAATGGCTCGGAGAGCGTTTCATTTGCTATGGAGTTAGATAATCACGCGGTTCCTTTTAAACAATTTACCACTAAGTTTAAATCATTAGGCTCTGCGCAGGTTTATCAACGGCCAACCGACACTATTATTTACCTTGCCTCCCAAACATCTTCCGGCGCGATGTTAAAAGAGTGGATTCGGGCAACTGCTTTTAACCAGCCCGGCCTTAGCCAATATACCTGGAAATTTTCTTCTGATGTTGGCGCAAACATAACCCTAAAACAGCAGTCTGACGGCAGAGTTGGCATTTACAGGACAATGGTAATTTCAGGCATAGATAACACGGATACTAAAAAGCGCGCTTGCGTAATGGCCACTGTGCGTAAAGCCTTAAACCGAGATGTAAATTTTGGCGATGAAAAACTTCTTGCTACTTTAGAACCTCTTGTTTACTGGACATCTAACGGCGTTAAGAAAACCGCTTCCTATATTATTAACGCTGAAAACGTCTTAACTATTTCAATCAAAGAACCCCTTTCTAATTACCCCTTACTTATTGACCCGAGTGTTTCGGTAGGCTGGACGCAAATTTTAGCAAACAGATCAATAGAATCCTTACCAGGAGGAGGAGACGAAAGGAATACTGTCTTAGCTGTAGCTGACAACCGAATTTATGTGAACGCACATCCTCTCTCAGCAGGTATTATTAAAAAGTGTGGTACAGACAGTCCCAACTATGCAGAAGGATCCATC
>CAKKQB010000014.1:20088-34534 GCA_919901915.1 Omnitrophica bacterium GWA2_41_15 | reverse complement strand
GTATCTCGTATCTCGTATCTCGTATCTCGTATCTCGTATCTCGTATCTCGTATCTTGTGAAGCGTATCTTGTGAAGCGTGAAGCGTATTTCGTGAAGCGTGAAGCGTATCTTGTGAGGTGTCACCCCGGCGAAAGCCGGGGTCCAGAACGACTGGATTCCGGCTTTCGCCGGAATGACGCGAATCACGTTTTATATTTAATGAATCACGAACAACGAAATATTCTAATTCAAGCATAACTTTCAAACTAGCCTTACTCACCAACGCGCCGTCCTCGGTTTCCAAAACTACTGCCTGATCCGGGGTAATCCAAACTCTATTTGAAATAGTGATTTTAGTTTTCTTGGTTTTTTCTTTGCCAATAGCAGAGTAGAGCTTTTCCCAATAAAGTTTACCTACGGGGTTTTTCGGATGCAGGAGCTTTGCCATATCTTTTTTAAGAAGCAGGTCCTGTTCAAGAAGGGTTCTGCCTAAGTCAGTTTTAGCGAGTTGTTCTGAGGTGATTCTATCGGATTGGGCTGGTTGCAGGTTTACCCAGAAGGCGTCAGAAGGCAAGGTGATGCCGAGAAAAAAGTAGTTGATGAGTTTCTTGGCTTCGCTATTTAGTTTGCCGGTTAACCTGTTAGCCGGTGTGCCAGTTAACCGGCTCACCGGCTCACCGGCTAACTGGCTAACCATATTTCCTTTATCCATCAGAAAATTAAAATAATTATTGGGATTGGCGGAGTTGACGGAGAGGTAGCGAAGTAAGGGCTGAGACTGAGGCTGAGAAAGAGAAGGTAGAACTTGAGCCAGGCCTGTCTGTTGAAAAAGAAAACAGAAGCATAAAATTAAAGATAAGAATTTAATTAGTTTTCGCGGCATAGATTAAATCTCATAGTTTACTTAAAGTATACACTACGAATGGGCAGGAAACAAGGCTAAAACGGGTAAAAAAGAAAGCGGTTTCTTTGGCCTCTCGTCGGAGATTAATTGATTCTACCTACGCGGTTGGAGATTGCTGAAAAAATCCAAAAATAGGCAGCAATCTCAGAGGTCGCTGATGTAATTTTTAGTAATTTTTCAGCGACCTCTTTTGATTTTGGTTGACAAAAATATTAAAATATGTAAAATAGCTTACTATGCATAAGAAAATAAAAGAAAAAAAAGTTAAGTATTACCTTAATGAACAGGGCGAGTTCGTTATAGAGAATTATAACTATAGCAAGCCATTTGCCAATTTCTTCCCCGGAATTGCCGGCAAATATGGAATACCCATGTGGACTTTCTATGTTAACCGCGCTCAGGGCATATCCAGCTTCGGAACAAAAGGCAAGGGTCATGCCATTTTAGAGTTTCAGCCCGCGAATAAATCTTGGGAATCAGTCTCCACGTATGGATTCCGTACCTTTATTAAATTAACCTCATCTAAAAATACCGTCCTTTATGAACCGTTTCATAACGGTTTTGCCAGCCTTAATTTTGATATTAACAATTCAATGCGTATTAGCTCTTACGGCCTGACCATAGAAGAAACCAATTTTACTTTAGGCCTAAAGGTAGAAGTAAAATACTTTAACATTCCGAACGATTCCTACGCGGGGCTGGCTAGAATTGTAACTATTACGAATTTAAGCTCTAAACCAAAATCTATGCAAATAATTGACGGCCTGCCGAAAATTGTGCCCTTTGGAACAAACAATTTATTTTTAAAACAATTGAGCCGCACTATTGAGGCATGGATGAATGTTGGAAATCTTGAAAAAAAAGTTCCTTTTTACAAACTTGATGTTGACCCAACTGACAGGCCTGAAGTTGTTCATATAAAAGAAGGGCATTTTTATCTGGGCTTCCATAATAATTCAGGAAAACCTGAAATTATAAAACCTATAGTTGACCCCCAGTGCGTATTCGGGCCAGTTAGCGACCTTTCTTTGCCGCAAAAATTCTTAAGCAAAAAAAAATTTATATATCCGGCCAAGCAAATAACCAGCAGTAAAACTCCCTGCGCCTTTCTATTTCTTAATCTTAATCTGGCCGGAACCCAGGAAAAATCATTCTCGAGCATAGCAGGCTGTGTAAGAAATCTTAAGATGCTTAATTCTTCCATAAAGAGGCTCATTTCAGCGGATTATCTTAAGAAAAAACAGGCGGAAAACAAAACTGTCATTGAGGAACTTCAAGCAGATATAACTACCATAAGCAGTTCGCGTGAGTTTAATCTTTATGCCAAGCAGACATATATAGATAATATCATGCGCGGCGGTTATCCTATTGTCTATAAATTCGGTAAATCCAGCTCCATATTTTACCTATACTCCAGAAAACACGGAGACTTAGAAAGGGATTACAATAGATACGTAATTCAACCCACGTACCTTTCACAGGGTAACGGTAATTACCGGGACATAAACCAAAATCGCAGATGCGACATCTGGTTTAATCCTGATATAAAAGACGACAATCTAACCTTTTTCTTCAACCTGCTTCAAACAGATGGGTTTAATCCTCTTATCATTAAAGGAACGAATTTTTTAATAAAAGACGCGGTTTTCCTTAACGCGGTACTTAAGGAAATAGTTGAAGAAAAGGAAATCCTAAAAATCAGCTCATTTTTAAGCAAGCCTTTTAGCCCCGGAGAATTAATTCTCTTTCTTGAAGAAAACAAGATCAGATTAAGAAAAATTTACGATGAATTTTTAAGTATCATACTGTCGCATTGCGCGAAAACCCAGGAAGCGGAACACGGGGAAGGATTCTGGACAGACCACTGGGCTTATAATCTTGATTTATTAGAAAATTACCTGGGAGTTTATCCGGAAAAACTGAAAGAAATAGTTTTTCAAAATAAATCCTTCACCTATTTTGATAATACCAGAACAGTTAAACCCAGACACGAAAAATATCTTCTTTATCAGGGCGTGGCCAGGCAATTAAACTCGCTTTATTCAGACAACGAAAAAGCAGAATTAATCAGCAAAAGGCCTGAACAGCCGAATGTAGTAAGAACTGACTACGGTAAGGGTGAAATTTACAAAACTTCCCTGATCAACAAGCTCTTATGTATCGCCTCGAACAAATTAGCATCCCTTGACCCATTTGGTATGGGCATAGAAATGGAGGCCAATAAACCAAACTGGTATGATTCTCTTAACGGCCTGCCTGCCCTGTTTGGCTCATCTCTCTGCGAAACAATGGAACTAAAAAGATTGATTCTTTTTATAAAAGACGCTCTAGAAAAAACTAAAATAGAAAAAGTCAACGTTACTGAAGAAGTGCTTGAGTTTATGTTTGGGCTTGATAAAATTATTCTCGAAACTCATAATGACAACGAGGGAGATCTCCTCTATTGGGATAAAAGTTCATCCCTTAAAGAGGCCTTTCGCCAAAAAACGCGCTTTGGCCTAAGCGGAAAAGAATTAGAATTAGATTGCGCTAAATTACTCTCTATATTAGATAACGCGGAAAAAAAATTAGATCTGGGTATTGAGAAAGCACGCGATAAAAACAAGACTCTTTATTATTCTTATTTTATAAATGAGGTTAGTGATTATGTTCCTTTAAATGAGTCATTTATTAAACCCACTAAATTCGTCCAAAAAAAACTCCCTGTTTTCTTAGAGGGACAAATGCACGCTTTAAAGCTCGCGCAAAATCCCGAAGAAGCAAGGGGCCTTTACAAAACAACAAAAACAAGCGGACTTTTTGACAAAGAACTTAAGATGTATAAAGTAACTGCTTCTTTAAGCAATCAACCGGAAGAAATTGGCAGGTGCCGCATATTTAGCCCGGGATGGTTAGAAAACGAATCTGTCTGGCTGCATATGGAATATAAATATATCCTTGAGCTTCTTAAGCAGGGGCTTTACGAGGAATTTTACGCGGATTTCAAAAATGTGCTTATTCCATTTCAAAAGCCGGAAAGATACGGCCGCAGTATATTAGAAAACTCTTCATTTTTAGTCAGCTCTAAATTTCCTGACAAAAATTTACACGGAAATGGCTTTGTGGCGCGGCTCTCCGGCTCAACCGCGGAGTTTATTCAGATTTGGTTAACTATGAATCTAGGAAATAGCCCTTTCTTTTTAAATGAACGCTCCGAGTTAAATTTTCGCTTAAATCCTATACTGGCTGGTTGGTTATTTAATAAGAAAGGTACTTATGGTTTTAATTTCTTGAAACAAATCTCGATTACTTACCATAACCCTAAAAGAAAAAATACCTTCGGAAAAAACGCGGTTAGCCCAAACAAAATAATTTTTAATGATAAAGACGGCAAGTCAATAGAAATCCTTTCAAACGTTATCCCCTCTCCTTACGCGGAACAAATAAGGTCTCGTCAAATTAAGCGTATAGAAGTATATTTAGAATAAATCTTCTTAATCCGTGTAAATCCGTGGTATTATTTTTATCCGTGTAATTCGTGGGTTAGAATTTGCGGCGGTAATATAGGCGGATGATGTGCTGGGTGTCAATTGTAGACAGAGAGCCACCGTAAGGATCCCAGCCAATATCGAGGACTCCGCCCATGAAAGGATCCCGGGAACCCTCGCCATACTGAAAGGTAAGATCCTCATTGAGAGACTTATGGTAAGTAAATTCAGTAAAAACGTTGTGATGGCCTTCAGTTAAATTTTGAGTTATTTTATCTAAATCCTTCCAGCGCGAATAAGTATATCTTAAAAAAATACCTATTTTTTCAATAGGCGTATAAACAAACTCTATTCCCACATGATTCATATTATCATCTATGGGGCCGGCGTATTTATATTCATTTTTGGTATAATCAAGGTATACCTGTAAATCCTTTAAAGGGTCTAATCTTAAGCCGGATTTAAAAATGTTGTAATGATGATACGGCGGCTGCGGAAAATATTGCTGATCGTAAAGCCAGTTGCGGACATCGCGGTATGTATTACCATTTTCGGAAAATAAATAAGACCGATTACCGCCATTAAGAAGGCCGCGCGGAAAATTCTCATAATTAGCAGAATGATCATTTGTATATTCCCAAATTCCATTTAAAGCCATCCACTCAAAAAACTTATACTCCAAACCCAAAGAACCAGTATCTAAAGACGCGTCCTTCCCGCCCTGAATCAAACTATTATCAAAATATCTGCGCGTCCGGGGGTCAAAAACAAACGAATCAACCCCAGTTACGGTCTTAGGCATTTTCTGATAAATACCAAAACCTTTAAGCGTAAGCTTGTCGGTTGCCTTCCAGGTCAATTCATCCCTAATCACATTTTCTAAGAATTTGTCATCCGTGCTATGCACATTTCTCACGTCAAACAAATTATCCACTTTCTTATCCCAAAGCGTAGATTCTACGCGCAAACCCAAAACCTGACGGCCGATATCAAGGCCTGTTCCTATCTTGGAACTTTTCACATCATCCCAACTCAATAATTGGCCTTCACCCTGATAATAATGCTTGAAAGGTTCTCGAAAATGCAAGTGCCTTCCCCACCATTCATCATCACGGGTTTCTACATAAGATGATAGTGGCTGATCAAAGGAATCATCCATACGGCTGGCAAGAAAACGAAATTTGGTAAAGAATTTTTCATCTTCCGAAGGCTTAATTCCTTCGTAACCAAATTTTGTATCCATAATACTTTCACCCGAAAATCTGCCAAAAAGAGAAAACTGGTATGCTGACCCCTGATAATTAGTTTCGTATTGAGAATCTGTTATATTATATTTTGAATCAGAATGAGCCGCTTCAAGCGTAGTCTTAACCCCATTTATAATTTCATAACCTAAATCAACCGCGCCTACATAATTGCGCGCGTCCAACTTATTGGAATCATTATTCAGATTATATCCTAAACGGCTAGTTGCTGTTACGCCCAAATCTATTCTTTCTGTAATTGATTGCTTAAGACGGCTGGCAGAAATAAGATTATCCATATCAGAATAATCCTGCCAAAGATTCTTGGGGCTTGCGACGCTAGTTACAAATGAGGTAGTCTCTTGCGGATTAAATTCAAATGTAAATCCGCGCAGGCCCGTTAAACGCTGCCCCTCACTGTCGCGAGTAAAAAATGATAGAGTATTATCCCAGTATCCGGGATTAAAATCTACAGGAATAACGCCTGTATTTCTATTTCCCGGCGTCCATTTCCGAAGCCAAGGACTATCCTCCCACCAGATACGATTATTAGACAATCTTAACGGATCATCAAAAGTCAAAGCCTGATTTTCATAAGCAATAGGAAAAAACCTTAGCTTTAAATTATCCTGCTTATAATCAAACCAAAACTCACGTAAAGGCTGAAATTCACGGTAAATCTTAGCTTCAGGAAGAGAAAAAGTGTTGCCCCATGCTGAAGTTACAGTTGCGGGACGAGTCTTGCCATTAACTACCTTAATCTCCGGAAGATTAAAAACATCCCCATTTTGTGAAGTACAAACCCCCTCGTTTAACGTATAACCGGTATTAGACCAATACTTTAACTCAACCTCCGCGGAATCCCCTCCTGCTCCGGTCAAGGTCATCTTATCGCTTTTCCCGGTAAAGCTCCAAGGGTCAACTGTAATATTGGTATGAAAACCAAAACCTTCTTCCTTATCAGTATCAAGTTTTATTTTTAACCTATCGTAAATCCTTGAATCATAAGTATTTTCACGTTTGTCAAAAGCAATATCAGACAGCGTTCTATAATTATATTCATTCAAATCCCAGTTCGCCCTTTTCCAAATTGTATTTTCAGAAGTAAACCCTGCTCTGGCCTGCACTTCTCCAGTTATATTAACGCCAGAAACATTTATTCCCTCTTTTTCTTTTTTAGTTGTTTTTTCTATTGGTTGCTTAGAAACTCCTATGTCAAAACGAGATAAAGTATTACTTATTATTTCTTCTCTCGAAAATGTTTTTTTTGGAGACATTTCACTCGAAGGCGTTTTTCTGGGAGACGCTTCTCTCAAAAGCGTTTTTCTCGGAATAATTTCTCTCGAAGGCATTTTCCCAAGAATCGTTTCACTAGGGGACACTTCTCTTGAAAGCGTTTTTCTGGGCGGGGGGTTCTCTCTAGCCCTACTTTCCTCTTTAAGGCTATCCGGGCTAAAAGAAGCTTTAAGTTCTCTTGAAATAATTAAATTTATATATTTTTTAGCAGTTTGATTGTTCGAATCTACAAGCAAAACCTCTTTAAACTTTTGCAGGGCCTCTTCGTAATTGCCCTTACTATAATAAGTAGTTCCCAATTCACACAAATAATCAACAGCCAAACCATCAACATAAGCTAAGCTGTTTACCGCAAACCAAGAAACTAAACAAAAAAAACAAATAAATAAAAATGATTTTGATTTCATATTATCTTTTCTCTTAAATTTCTTACATCTCTAGTATTAAATTATACTTATTTTAAGTATACACCTTACAAAAAAAATGTCAAGAAATTCTATCTCCGGGTTGCGTTAGTGAACGGGGGAATTATCTATTTGTCATTCCCGCGAAAGCGGGAATCCAGGCTTCCTTCGTTGCTGGATGCCTGCTTTCGCAGGCATGACACCAAAAGAGCGCCCCCGTTCACTAACGCGTTACTCCGAAAATAACTTGCAATAAGACAGGCCGCGTGTTAACATAAATTTATGTTTTTAAAAATTCTAAATAAAATAGAGCTCGAGATCCCGCGGTGCATGCGCGATATAGATAAAACTTATTCCTTAAATTCTATCTCTCCTCTCCTTTATAAAAATATAAACAATTTCGCGCGAAGAAAAGGCAAAAGATTGAGGCCTTTTCTTTTTGCTATCAGTTATCTTGGCTTTGCAAAAAAAATAGCGGCAGGGTTATATAAAAGCGCTGTTTCTTTTGAGCTAATGCATGATTTCCTGCTTATCCACGACGACATCATAGACAAATCAGCCACCAGGCGAGGAAAGCCGTCTATGCATGAAATGTTAAATAAATTCCTCACGAATCATAAAAACATCAAATTCAGCGGTCAGGACTTAAGTATTGTAACCGGTGATATTGTATGCGCGATAAGCATAAATTCCTTCCTGGCCATAAAAGAAGACGCGAAACGAAAGGAACAGGCTTTAAAAAAATTTATCGAAGCAATTACCTATACGGCATGCGGAGAATTTATTGAACTCTTATACGGAATTAAAAAAATAAACGAAATCACCAAAGACGATATCTATAAGATCTACGACTTAAAGACAGCAGACTACACTTTTGCCTCCCCTCTTGCTTGCGGCGCGATATTGGCTGGAGCAGATAAAAAACAGGTCCATAAACTTTATAACTACGGAATGCTTCTGGGAAGGGCATTCCAGATAAAAGACGATATTCTTGGATTATTCAGCCCTCAAACTAAAACAGGAAAATCATGCCTTACGGACTTACAGGAATCAAAAAAGACTGTCCTTATCTGGTACGCCTATAACAATTCATCGAAAAAAGATCGAGCAGAGATAAAACGGATTTTTTCAAAAAAAAAGGCCTCCACAGCCGACCTTTTAAAAATCCGCAAAATCATCACAGCTTCAGGGGCTCTTGATTATGCCAAAGAAGAAATCTTGACCCTGATTAAAAAAGCAGATGCCCTTATTAAAACCCTGCGAATGCGCGAAAAATATAAAACGGTTTTGAATACCTATTTAAAAGAGATACTTTGTTTTATATAAAAAATACAAGGAACTATTACGAAATCGCCTGTAGAGACTTGTAGGGGTCGGATTCATCCGACCCGAAAAGATATAACGACGGGCTTGATAAACTTGTTATGAAAATAAACTTGGCTAAATCAGCGGGATTTTGTTTTGGCGTAAAAAGGGCGCTGGATATTGCTTTTAAACTCGCGGATTCAGGCGGAACAATCTATATGCTTGGAGATATCGTCCATAACGAAGAAGTGGTAAAACAAATTGAAAAAGCGGGAATCAAAAAAATCAAAAAACTTATACCCGCGAAAGCCAAAACTCTTCTCATCCGGGCGCACGGCGCGGGACTTTCAACAATAGAAAAAGCTAAACGCTTTGGTTATAAAATTATTGACGCCACCTGCCCCATGGTTAAAGAAATACACAAAATTGTCCGAAGCACAGAAATAAAAGGCCACGAAATCATCGTCATCGGAGACAAAAAACATGATGAAGTGCGCGGAATAATCGGCCAGCTTAAAAAAAACAAAGGAATTATAATCGATGACACGGACAACATACCGCTAAAAACAATTAAAACTATCAAAAAAGCCTGCGTCGTAGTGCAATCAACTCAAAATTTAGAAAAGGTATTAAAAATAAAAAAAATCCTTGAATCAAATATCGCGGATTTGGAATTTTTTAATACCATCTGCAAGCCTACCAGGATAAAACAGGAAGAAATAAAAAGAATGTCCCTTAAAAATGACGCGATGCTCATTATAGGCTCAAAAAACAGCGCGAACGCCAAGAGGCTTTATGAAATATCCAGATCATTAAATAAAAAAAGCTACTGGATAAACTCAAAAGAAGAACTAAAATCTGCCTGGTTTAAAAATATAAAAAACATAGGAATCACTGCCGGCGCATCCACCCCTGAATCCACTATTAAGGATATTATCAAATCATTGCGGTTCAGCCAAACCGCGCAATAAAAACGGCATTCGCCGTCAAATAAGGGCGCATCTACAATATGCCACAGCTAAAAAAGGGCGGGATAACCCCGCCCCTACGCGAAGATTCACAAAGATAATGTAACGACCCCGTAGGGGCGGGGTTATCCCGCCCAAAAAATAATAAAAAAATAAAAAAACTTGACAAGCCTTAAATATATGTTATACTTATTTTAAGTCTTAAATAAGCTCATTCCGGTTTGTCCTGATTATAGAGGTAGTCGAGATAAGCCACGGTAGAATATATGAAGCCGGATTGACGAGAAAGGTCAGTCCGGCTTTCTGTTTTATAGGGTTTAGTTGAATGTAGAGGTCGGATTCATCCGACCCGAAAAGATACAATTGCGGGCTTGATGAATCAAGCCCCTACGACCGAGGGCGAAATGCCCGAGGAAGTGCCAGAGCCCAACTGGGCGAGGCCAAAACAACGAAAACTTGTTATTACGATAGGGTCGGAAAAAGATTGCTTCTCCGCCTACGGCGGATCGCAATGACACGATAGGAGAAAATCAAAATGGAATTCACAAAGAATAAGGTTTTAAAAAAAATCGCTTGTTTGTTTATGCTTATGTCTTTTTTGGGAAATATGGTACTGCCGGGGACTGCTACTGCCGCTTTAAGCACTACTTTTTTTTCTGCCCCTGTTTTGCAACTGCCTACTTTACGTTATTTGAGCATAAATCCTGCTAATCCGCATAATTACTTTAACTTTCTTTTAGATGTTGGACAAGATACAGATAACGGTACGCGCAATACGCATAACGCACAACGCACGACGAAACTAAACCAGGAAGCTAAAAAATTAATTAATTATTTCTTTTTGGGATTAACTCTTAAAGAGGAGTCTTTTTGGGTAAACTTAAAACCAACTGAAGCAGATAGGCTTACCTCTACTACCTTAGCCAAAACTGATATGGGCAAGGTGCTTTTAGAACAGGATTTACTCTTAAAGAAGGAAACCTCCCTGCTTCTTCATCCTAATCACCCTCAAGGCAAGCTCTTCTGGCAGGCGCTCTATCAACAGATTGGAAAAGAAAAAGCCAAGAAACTAAAGATCACCACGAGCAACCGCGTTTGGATACTTCCTGACCAAACTAAGCTTCTAGAAACCGAAGACGGAGCCCTTATAACTAAGGCAACGATGAAAGTGCTGTTAGAAAGTGAATATTTCGACATTCGTGAAGCGTCGTGCGTGAAGCGTGAAGCGCAAACAAAATACGCTTCACGAGATACGCTTCACGCTTCACGCGATACGCAATACGCTTCACGAAATACGAACACCGAGATACAAAACATCTCCGAACAATTAATGAAACAATTTATCCTTCCAGCGCTTCAGGAAGAAGTCAACTCTTCAGCTAAATTTGCTCCTTTAAGACAGATTTATTACTCTTTAATTTTAGCCCAATATTACCGGCAGAAATACCCTGTTAAAACTAACAGTTCCCTACAAGAACCTACCTTTAATAAAACAGCTCCTTACCATAAGTTTATCAATCAAGATTACACAAAAAACTTAGAATCGAAATTTCCCTGGTCAAAAGATGCTCTATATCAGGAATACCTTAAATCTTACCAATCAGGCGAATACAATGTTCAAGCTAAATTAGAAGGGCTAAAAAGAATGTATGTAAGCGGAGGAATAAGCGGTCTTCCAAAGATAACAACTAGCCCCTTAGATACTGCTCCCCCGCAAAGAAATTTGCCAAGGATAGCGGCTATTACTAACACAAACGGTAACTCTGCGGTAGGAATACAAGTTCTTCAATCAAGCAAGAGCTCTTCCAGTGATATAAATACCGGAAAAACAGACAGCCCAATACTAGTTAGAGAAATCGCGGAATTTAAGAAAGGCAAGATAACAGAAAACCCTTCTGATAGAGTTGCAAACGAAGTAAAATCTGAACTTGATTCAGGAGGGGCCGCTATAATTATGCCGCTCTCCGCCCTGCCTTCTTATATAGGAAAGAAAAAAAATCAACAAAACTACGGAATAGGAAATTTTGGCCCAGCTGCCCAAGAATTCGTTAATTTTTTAGAAAGGGCAAAAATAAAATTTTGGTCAATGCTTCCGTTGAGTTCAACTAATGACGGCGGCTGTCCTTACGCGGGACTTTCAACAGCTATTATAGAAAAAATGTATATTAGCCCTGAGATTTTAATAAAAGAAGGCTGGATTACTAAAAAAGAATTAGATACTATTTTTCCCAAATACGCGCAATATTTTTCACAAGACAAGGTAAATTATCCTAAAGTCAAGGAATTCACAGACGAATTACTTGATATCGCGTATAAAAGATTTAGCCCAGAACATAAATCAAGAAGCGATTATGAAGATTACCTAAAAAATATAGGCCCAAAATTTGATTTGGATGAGACGGCTTTATTCTTTGCTATTAAACATAAAGATCCCAGGGCTTGGGCTGATTGGGATATCGGATTGCGGGATATGGAAGAAAACGCGATAGAAAAATTTATGAAGGAAAACCCAGATAGTAAAACTTTCATAGAAAAATTTAAATTAAAACAATACCTGCTTTTTAAACAACAACAAGCATTGAAGAAATTTGCCAATGAACATAATGTGAAATTAGCAGGAGATATGCCGTACAACCCCCAATGGGATAGCGCTGATGTCTGGATATATCATAAACAGGGCGTTTTTCTGCTTGATGAAAATGGCAGGATGTTATTTGTTATGGGATGCCCGGGGGATGATTTTGATCCTAAAGGACAAAACTGGGGCACTGTGGCTTATAATCATAAAAACCTTCCCAGCGTGGCTAAGTATCAGGCGAAAAGACTGGAGCGCGCATATATCTTATATGACATTGTCAGAATGGATCATTTTATTGGGACGGAACATCCTTTTATAATTCCTGTTGGAGCGCAAAATATTAATCAAGAAGGAATGCGCGTATCAGGAGTAGCTGATATGCTATTTACTGAATTATTAAAAACCGAACCTGAATTAGCGCGTAAAATATGGCCGGAAGATTTAGGAGCTCCTGAATCAAAAACCATAGAAATCTTGGAAAAGTATGGCCTTATGGGAATGAATCCGTTACAATTTATCCCTCTAGATAATATTAAAACGGCTTTGGAGCACAGATATGCTTTAGGTAGCTACTCAGATAATAATATTGTCTTCAGCGGAGGGCATGATAATAATACAAACAAAGGCTGGTATACGCAGGACCTTACTCCAGAAGAACAAGTTGTATTAAATGCCTTTATTAAAAAAATGTGGCAAAGAATGAGCCAGCGAGACCAAATCGCGGTAAATAATTTCTTAGCAAAACGAGGCATGACAGGAAATTTGACAGAAAAAAGCGTTTCAACGCAAATGATGCTTTTAACCACGATGTCAAATGCCAAAGTTACTGCCTATACCTTGCAGGATATTGTTCGCGATAAAGATGGAACTGTTGGTTTAGACGCGAAATCGCGCACAAATCATCCGGGGACATGGGAAGGAGCTTCAGATGAAGAACATAGAAGAGAAAATTGGGTTTGGCGAGTTTATCCTAACGCGCTTACGCAAGATGTGGAAAAAGATCTATTAGAACTAAATGAAATTTCTCATCGTACGCCTGAACAAGCAATATCAAGATTGAACGCGGTTAACTTAGAATCACCTGAAGCAAAATTAGCTATAAACATATTAGAAAGTAACAATGATACCTCCGCTATAGACCTTAAACTGCAAGAAATGATATCTAAAGGGTTGGTTAGATACATCGGGTTAAAAAAAGGAATAATAGCCGCGACATATAATCAAGATGGCCAAGAATACTTACTAATTTCGGATTCTGTAGAAGCAAGGGAGGCAGGATACCTCTCTATTAAAGAAAAAGCTGCCAGTCTGATGGAAGGAGCAAAAACACTTGCTCAACAAAGCGGTCTATTTATTGAAAACGAGCCGCAAATATATACAAAAGAAATTAACGAGATGCTGGATGAAAAACTAAAGAGAATTTATTTAATTCTTGGAAAAGCTCCTTTAGCACTGCAAGAAGAAATGATTGAACTTTTAGGCGCGTTATTCTGCCCTGATAGCGCTGAAAAAGAATTTGATCCTATTATTGTTAGCAGGCTAAAAAAATTGGGATTGTGGCACAGGGAAAGGTATGGTTACTTAAAAAGATTAGGCCATACATGGACGGAAATTTTTAAGTACGCGGAAAACGGTGGGCGCTCTCGCGAAGAGGTGTTAAAAATAATATTAGGCAATAACCTGCCAGAACCTTTTAAGGGAAAATTAGATGAACTTTTGGACTTTTTACCACGAGCCTTTGCCAGCGAGTTAAATTTGGATTATGAGACAATATTTAAAACTTCCAGTCCCACAACTCAACACAACAGTAAAAAAGTGACAGTCACAGAAAAACGTGACAGCCACTTTTTCACTATTCCCGACGATCTCGGCGGAATTAACCTTGACCCTATTAAAATGTCTATTGAACACGGACGAAGGCTTCCTTTTGATGAGAAAATTAAATCCGCGGCAGAACTGCAATCTCTCTATGCCGTATATGCCTCATCCGCATTAAAGTGGGATGGCTTAACAGCTTTGTATTGGTATCAGGTATTTAATATGATAAAAGACGGCATTAGCGCTGAATTAAGCTCTGCTGCCAGAAACAGGCTGATTATGACTGGAAAAGATTTGAGGGAAAAAGGTTACTTAACCGATCCGCAAAGTTTAAGCTTTCTTAATCAACTAAAACTCAATACGCCATTAGAGCAAATGAAGTTAACCAATTAACAATTTCCCCTCCCCTAACCCCTCTCACAAAAGACTGGGTCAATGGCTTCGGCTATAGGAAGCCGAACCATAGCCTTGTGGCAAAAGTA
>CAKKQB010000014.1:0-19988 GCA_919901915.1 Omnitrophica bacterium GWA2_41_15 | reverse complement strand
TCTTTTTACTGCTAATCATTATGGTTTCGGCTATAGGAAGCCGAACCATAGCCTTGTGGCAAAAGTATCTTTTTACTGCTAATCATTATGGTTTCGGCTATAGGAAGCCGAACCATAGCCTTTGGTAAAGATTTCTCGTCACTTCGCTCCTCGAAATGACAGGGTCTAATACCATAGATTGTCATTTCGACCGAAGGGAGAAATCTTAGTTGTGGATTCCCGCGACCGAGGGCGAAATGCCCGAGGAAGTGTCAGAGCCCAACTGGGCTCGACCTTTCGCGGGAATGACACAGTCATTTGACCCAGTCTCAATATGACGCGGGCTTGATGAATCAAGCCCCTACAGAATTGATAGAGGTTTGTAGGGGTTGGATTTATCCGACCCGCAAAGATACAACGACGGCCCTTAAGGAAGAAACGATATAGTCCAATTCTTTTTTGGTTAAATCAGGGTATACGGGTATTGCTAACGTCTGAACTGATGCCCTTTCACTTTCGGGAAAATCTCCTTTTTTGTAACCCAAGTATTTAAAACATTTTTGCAAGTGCAAAGGCACGGGGTAATAAACCCGCGCATCTACGCCTTTCTCCTTTAAATACTCCATCAGTTTTACGTTAGAACCACTTCTCTCCAGATTCAAAACATACTGATGATAAATATGCGTGGAATATTCGGCAAGATAAGGAGTCCTGATTCCTAGTCCTTTAAGTTTTTCATTAAAATAAGCCGCGTTCTCTTGCCTTTTTTTATTCCAACAATCAAGGTGTTTTAATTTTACTCTCAAGATTGCCGCTTGAAGCGTATCCAAGCGGTGATTATACCCTAACATAGTATGGTAATACCTCTCTTCGTTGCCTTGATTCCTTAAGATCATCAATTTATGATAAACATCCGAAGTATTGGTTAAGACCATTCCGGCATCGCCAAAAGCGCCAATATTCTTACCCGGAAAAAAACTTACCGTACCGCAATCGCCAATTGTACCTGCCTTTTTATTTTTATATTCCGCGCCAAATGCCTGAGCAGTATCCTCGATTACCTTAAGATTATACTTTTTGGCTAATTCAAGAATTTTTTCCATATCCGCGCACTGGCCATAAAGATGCACGGGAATAATTGCTTTAATTTTAAAATTACGCTTCTTTTTTAACACTTCTTTAATGCTTTGGATAGATATATTGTAAGTAAGGGGGTCAATATCCACGAAAACAGGAACAGCGCCCATGCCGGCAATCGCGCCAGCAGTAGCATAATAAGTAAACGCGGGACAAATCACGCCCTCTCCCTCACCAACGCCCAACGCCACCAAAGCTAATTTTATAGCATCAGTGCCATTGGAAACCCCCACCGCGTGTTTCACAGAGCAATATTTCTGAACATCTTTTTCTAACTCACAAACCTCTGAACCTAAAATAAAATCCGTATTGTCTATTACTTTTTTAATCGCTGAATCTAATTCATCACGGATAGGAGCAATTTGTTTTTTTAGGTCTAACACAGGTATTATCTTTTTAGCAATAGAACGCATTTTTCAAAAACCTCCTCTACAGTAATCTGGTTAACCAGATTAAATTAATGTTTTGACCGCGGCCAAAACATCATTCACAGTTATTCCGGTCAAACACTTCCGGTCATTCACGCAAGGCGCTAACCTGAATTTACTATAGCACGGGCTACAGGCTAAATCTTTCTTTAAGACCACGGCGCGATTATCATTTAAAAAATACGGACCATAGACTTTATCATCAATCGGCCCATACAACGCCACTATTTTTTTGTTAAACGCCTCAGCAAAACGCAAAATACCAGTATCATTACTGATGAAAAGCTGGCATCGCTCTACCATAGCCACTGTTTGTTCTAAAGTAAAATCACAAAACTCAAAAACTTCTTTCCTATTCTTAATAAGCCCAATCATTCCAGCAACGTCATCTTTCTCTTTAGGGCCGGCAAATATAAAAATCTTGGCCTTAAATTCTTCAACCAGCCGATCAATAAGTTGAGCAAAACTCTCTTTCGGCCAGCGCCTTAGATAATTATCCTTACCAAAAGCAGCGCCACCGCACGGCGCAACACCTATTATTAAATCTTCTTTTAAAATATGTTCTTTTTTTAAAACTTCCTCTGCCCGCGACATACATACGGAATCAGCGTAAACTTCTAAACCGCATCTTTGAGGACGGATATCCAATAAGTTCAAAACATCCAAATAATAGTCTGCTACATGCTTATCCACAAAACCATCAATTTTTATTTTTCGATTCAGGAACCTCGATCGATTTTTAAAATCCAGGCCGTATCTTTTTTTAATACCTGCCAATAAGGAGATTAAACCAAAAGGCGTATTCAATGATAGATCAATCGCGCAATCTATTTGCTCTTTTCTAATCTCGGAAATAAATTGACAATATTTCATAAGCCCCTTAAAGAAAGATTTTTTTTGCTCCGCGACAAAATCGTCGCGCTCATAAACAAAAATCTTCTCTAACAACGGATGCGCCCTAAGCAAAGAAGCCATTTTTTTATTACACAAATAGTAGATCTTAGCTTTCGGAAAGTTGTTGTGAAGATTTCTTAAAAGGGGAGTGGAAAACATTACATCGCCAATTCCAAAAGTATTTATCACCAGAAATGATTTATAACTATCTTGTAATTTCATTTTTTGATTTTTTCAATACCAGTACTAACCATTATTTTTCTAACTCCCTTCCGTAAGAGAAAGGGAAATTTATTTCAACTTCTGAATCTTTCTATCAAACAACTCATCTATTTTATCTATAAAATCATTACGCTGCTGGTTGGTCAAATCTATCTTTCTTTTTATGCCGCCAACATAACCTAACCCAACATCTTTTCTTCGCGCCTCATCTTCCAAATGCCAAAGCTCGTTGTTTTTATTGGCCAGGCCAACAACTGCTTCTCCAAGCGACTTTACCCGCGGGATACACCCGATATCGCTTGGCGCGTTATAAAGTTTAAGTTTTTCATCTTTAAAACTTATCTTGACCTTTAGAGCTAAGGCCACATAATCATCTATTTCTTGCTTCAGACACTCTTTCTGCCGCTTTAATACCGCGAGTTTACTTTTTAATTCTTTATCACCGAACTTAGTATCCTTTGTACCTATCATCTGACAAAGATGAAATTCTCTTATCTCTTTTATAGTCAACTTGTCAACGAGACTTCCTAATGTTTCAGCCATAGTTATCCCTCTCTAAACCCGTTAAGTGTAACCGGTCAGTGAACGGGGATGTCCTTTTGGTGTCATGCCTGCGAAAGCAGGCATCCAACGGCAATAGATAGCTTGGATTCCCGCTTTCGCGGGAATGACAAACTGGTAATTTCCCCCGTTCACTGACCGGTTACCGTTAAGTTAAAATTGTTATTGCAAAATCTGAGTTAAATAATCTCCGTAACTGGTAGGTATTTGCCCGGCTAATTTTTTCAACTGCTTCTTATCAATATACCCGGCGCAATAAGCTATCTCTTCAATACAGCCAATTTTCAAACCCTGGCGCTCTTCAATAGTCTTAATAAACACCGCGGCATCAATAAGCGAATCATAGGTGCCGGTATCAAGCCACGCGTAACCGCGGCCCAACAATCGCACTTTAAGTTTGCCTTTTTTTAGGTACACCTTATTTACATCCGTTATTTCATATTCGCCCCTAGAAGAAGGCTTAATTTCTTTGGCAATCCTGACCACGTCATTGTCATAAAAATAAAGGCCGCAGACAGCCCAATTTGATTTTGGCTTCACAGGCTTTTCTTCAATAGAAGTAACATTATTATTTTTATCAAACTCCATAACCCCATATCTTTGAGGGTCTCTTACGTAATACCCAAAAATAGACGCCCCTTCTTTTAAAGACACGGAATCCTTAAGGAACTCGCTTAATTTATCGCCGTAAAATATGTTGTCACCTAAAATTAAACAAACAGCGTCCTTGCCAATAAACTCTTCGCCAATAATAAAACTTTGGGCTATTCCTTTTGGTTCTTCCTGCGTAGCATACGAAATATTTATACCCAGCTCACTGCCATCCCCCAACGCGTCTTTAAATCTCTCAATATCACAAGGAGTAGAGATTACAAGTATATCCTTAATACCAGCAAGCATCAAGGCTGACAAAGGATAATAAACCATTGGCTTATCATACACGGGCAATAACTGTTTACAAACACTTCTTGTAATAGGATAAAGCCTTGTAGCCTTTCCGCCTGCTAAAATTATTCCTTTCATTTTTTTCATCCTTTCATTCTAGAGCTAAAATCGAAAATATGACCCAGTACTTTTTTAAGCGCGCGCAAATTATATTTAAAATCGTCGATATCCTTCAGAGATAATAATCTCCTTAAAACAAACTCCGGCCGAAAAGAGGCGCCGTACATCAGCCGCGCTAATTTCATTATTTCCTCATCCGGGATACTTGCCCGCGTCACCGGCTGCTTCATATCGTAATCATTCCAATTAAGAGTTTTTAACTGATTATTTCTTTTACATTCCTCAAAAAGAACGGTTCCAGGATAAGGGATAACTACTGTTGCCTGCATCGTATAGGCATAACCCTTTTTTAAAAGCCATCTCCCCAAATTTAAGGTCGCGAGCGCGTCTTCGTAAGTCTCCCACGGATAACCAAACATAATAGTAATATGAGGATATAACCCCGCCTTCACAGCTAACCGGCAATCATCAATAATCTTCTCTGCCCTTAGATTCTTATTTAGCCTATCAAGGGTTTTTTGATTCGCAGATTCTAAGCCAAAAAGAAGCAGGCGAAAATTCGCTTTCTTCATTAAAGAAAACTCTTCCCCGGAAAGCGCCCCAAAACGCATATTGCAATCTAAATATATTTTTTTGTCATACCCTTTTTCTATTATACCACAGCAAAATTTTCTTAGCCAATCTCCTGTAGGAAAGGTGCCGGTATCATCCATAATCTCGCGAATATTATACTTTTCGATAAGTAAGCCTATCTCATCTAAAACATTATCCGCGTCTCTTAACCTAAAAATTGGATACAATTGAGGCCAGGAACAAAAACTGCACCTGCCCCACCAGCAATCCCTGCCGCTCATAAGATATGTTCCGGGAACGCGTTTGTAATTACCATTCTTATGGGCGTATAAACGCCACTTGGTTAAATCGCGGTCAATGAAAGGCAGTGAATTTAAATCATGGTTAAGCTTAAATTGGCCGGTATTTTTAATTTGGCCGTTTTCGCGATAGTAAATACCCGGTTCTAAATTCGTGAAGCGTGAAGCGTGAAGCGTGAAGCGTAATTTAATCGCGTCGCATAAATTAAGTAGTAAAAAATCATAATCGCCTCCGGTTAAGACAAAATCTACCTGGCTATTTTGAAATGACTCCTCTGGCAACGCGGTAACGTGATCGCCAAATAAAACAATTTTTAATTTTTCATTTTTTCCCGATGTTTTATCGGAATCACGACTTCGTCGGAAATTTTTTAATTCATCGATGATTCTCCAATGCTGTTTAACAACCGGAGTTTTTGTCTCAAAGGCAATCAGATCAGGACACTCCTCTTGAATAATTTCTATAAATCTATCATAAGAAATATTTTCGGCAACGCAATCAAGCCAAATAACTTCATGGCCTGCTTGTTTTAATAAAGTGGCCGCGCAAGCAGGGACAACCGGATATATGAATGTGGGTTCTTTGAGAAATTGAAACTGGCGATTCTGACCCAAAGCAGGAAAACCATTCTTGCCAGATAAAGGAGGATAAGAAATTATTATTTTCATCTTTTCTATACCAAAATTTACAGCCGCAGACTTATCAACTTAGGCGTTTTCTTCCGATAGTTTTCGCGAAAATAGGCCTTTTAAGAAATATATCCCATAACTAAGATGCGTGGCAATTATACCAAAAAATATAAACGGTATTAATCGCGATTTTTTTGAAAGACTAAATAAAAATACCGACATCACGTATAAAAACAAGCCCGAAAGATAAATAACCCTTATTGAACCAAAAAATAAAGAAATAATTCCTCCCGCCAAAAGCCCGATTAAAAAAATACTAGGAAGAAAATAAACAAATTTCAATGAAGTTTGCGGATATTTTTTCGCGAAATAGCCCCGATGAAGCGCGTAACTAACTACCTGCTTAATATGCGGCGTGAAAAGCGGCCGTCGATGGTGAAAAACCAACGCCAAGGGTTCGTATATTATTTTTTTACCTAATTTCTTAGTAATCTCCAAACAAAGCTTTGTGTCCTCCCCCGGCCAAAAATTAACGCCAAAACCGCCTAATTCCTGAAAAACATCTTTACGAATTAAAAAGTTACAGCTGGGAAAATCATCCACCTCTAATCTTTTTTTTGGAATATACCTATACGCAAACCTTCCGCTCACTAAAATTGATGAATAAACCCTGCCGCTGGCTTGCTGCCTTAGATTATCCTCTTTTGGGGTTACCCCCGGACCGCCTACTGCCGCTATGCTATCATCCGCAAAATGCCTGACTGCCTGCTTTAACCAATCTCTAGCCGGATAAGCATCATCATCAAGGAAAGCAAGAACATCTCCCTTAGCGTAATTCGATGCTATATCTCGCTTTTGAGCAGGGCTTACAGGGCCGGTAGAGATAATCCGCATAGGGACATCTTTAGTGTTTAGCGTATAGCGTTTAGCGCATAGATTATTAATACTTCCGACATCAGAATCTGGCAGGATAATAATCTCGAAATCCGGATAATCCAGTTCCAGGCACTTAGCGGCGCATTCTTCTAAATTCTTTGAGAATGTTTTTACGGCAATGATAATCGATACGGTCATAGTATTTTAAAATATTCATTCTGTAAAATATTGCCCCTGTGTCCCAGATTATGGTAAAAATTGAGCTTAACCCAATCCTGCCGTAATGCCTCTGAGAGCTAAGCGCTATAGGCGCTTCAATAATACGATAACCCAAGTGACAGGCATTCACCAGAACCTCTAAATCAAAAGCAAATTTCTTTACTAAAATCCTGCGAAGCACATTACGCAGGACATCGGCTTTAAATAACTTTAACCCCGTTTGCGTATCATGACAGGGAAGATTAAATAATAATTTCACTAATAGATAATAAGCGTAACTCATTATCCGGCGCTCTAGAGGATAATTCACTATAGAATTAGGATGCAGCTTCGAGCCAATTACTACATCAGCGTTGTTTAAACGCATGATATCAAAAAGAGCTCTGATTTGGCTGGGATGCAAATCCAGGTCAGCATCAAGAAAAACTACATAATCACCGCTGGCATAATGAAACGCCTTTTTAATAGCCCTCCCCTTACCCAGATTAAACGGATTTTTTTTGACAATAATCTGCCCCTGATATTTACGGGATAAATCCTGTAATATTTCAAATGTATTATCAGTTGAGCCATCATCAACAATAATCAATTCCCAGGGACAGCCGAACTCATTAAGCACAGAGACGGCCTCCTCTATATTTCCTGCTATATACCCCGCCTCATTGTAGGCAGGCATAATTACAGATATTTTTTCTTTTACGTCTTCCATTGTTTAAGATTCTTTCGTAATTAACTTAAATATTTTCATGAATTTGATAATCCATACTGCTAATGTAGGGGCGCAATTCATTACGCCCGAAGATAATAGGTTTGCCTCAGCAAGTTCTCGACTTCATCCGTCTCGACGAGCCTTCAAATGGAATAGGTCGAAAAGTTAGAAACTGCGGGCTTGATGAATCAAGCCCCTACAGAAGTTACGCGAAATTAAATGAATCAAACCATTACAAAATACGAAAATTTACTATTGCGCGACAGCCCCAATAGGTTGCGTTAATTTTTTGTAACAAGCCTGAAAAAGCATTAAAAAAAGAAGGGCTGAATTTACGCAAAGGATTACCCCTACCCAAATAAGAGATGGATGAAAACAGATAATTACTAAGTTCTGCGATAGCGCCGATAAAACCAGGTATTTGATAAAACGAAAATCATTTATGGAGAGAAAATACGTGATCAGAAGCCATGAAAGCGCGAAAATGCTCATAGAAACGCTAAACAACCTGCCTAAAATAATAGACTCCGGAAAAATTTTTCCGCTAACGACCTTTAAAACAAAGGCAGGAAAAAAATTATAGAAAATACCCGCGATAAAACACAAACCTGCTACATATAAAAACGATATCTTTAAAGTTACAAAGGTATTCAGGTTTTTGGCTTTAAGGCCGCTCATCCGGGGAAACATAACGATACTTATTGCCCCGGGTAAAAATAAAAATATCTTTCCTACCATTTGCGCCAAAGAATATATGCCGGACTCGAAGGGGGTAAAAAAATATCTGACCAAGAGCATATCTGAATTTACCAAAGCCGTAAAACAAAAACAACTTATTGCTACCGGAAATAAGTAAGCAAACATCCCCCTATAACAGGCCTCTTCGGGGAATATTTTCAGCGAAATAAAACGCCTTAAAGGAAAATAAAAAAGAGCTATGCTGATTATGTTAGAAATCAATAACGCGCCTAAGGCGCCAGCCGCGTTATATCCCAAAAGAATTAATATAAAAGCAAGCCCTAACTTTAAAGCGCCGCTTAAAACAGAACCCGTGACAAACCACCCAAAAAGCTCTAGGCCCTGTATACCGCCTAAAAAAACAGGAGTAAGCCACGCTGAAGCAAGCAACGCGGCCAAAATATAACCGCAAAATACTGAAGGAATTTTTAATATATTTATCAAGCAGTTTGAAGCAAACCAAAAAATCAAAAACGTAAAAATTGCTAAAATAAAACTTTTCTTAAATAAATCTGAAAGCAGAAACCTGACTTTATTATCCTCGCCGCGCGCGTTAAACTCCGCGCAATATTTAGCCACCACCACCGCGAAAGTGCCCAGCGGAGAAGAAATCAACACAAATATAGCAAGAAGGGAATTAAATGCCGCGAAATCAGAAGGGTTTAATTTGTGGGCAATTAAGAGCTGGTATAAAAGATTGAAAAAATTGACTAATGACGTTCCCGCGAAAACAATGATGATATTTTTCGAAAAAATATCTATTTTTTTAAACATCCTAACTGCCCAGTTAAGTTTTGAACATATCAGAATATGATCTTTAAAAACCTGCGAGCGCCGGCTTTTAATGTGCCGCTTTGCTTAGGGGCGAAATCATCACTAAGGATTTTTTCAGCATTAAATGAAACCGCGCCCTGCTTCAGGAGCCTGCGCGCCTCATTACCGCTTTTTACTAAGCCGCTTTCTAATAAAATTCCGACTATCGTCTTTGAACCGTCAGTTTTATATTCCTGTATTTGACAAGGCAGTTCTTTTTGAGAAAATACCCGTTCAAATTCCAATCGGGCAAGCGAAGCCTTTTCTTTTGAATGATACTGCGTAATAAGCTCTTCAGCTAACCTTAATTTTAATTCCTTAGGATGTATATTTTTTATTTCCGCGAGATCAACATCAGTTAATAATTCATAGTATTTATTCATTAACGCGTCAGAAATAGACATAACCTTTCCAAACACCTCATTTGGCAGCTCATTTATGCCAATATAATTTCCAAAAGATTTGCTCATCTTCCGCAGGCCGTCAACGCCCTCGAGAAGCGGCATAGTAATAACTACCTGTTGCGGCTGGTTAAAATCTTTCTGCATATCTCTGCCAACCAAAAGATTAAATATCTGGTCAGTCCCGCCTATTTCAATATCCGCTTCAAGCTTAACAGAATCATACCCTTGCAAAAGCGGATACATAAACTCTAAAAGCGATATGTCTTCATTATTAGCTAATCTTTTTTTGAAATCAGCCCTCGCCATTGTCTGGGCAACAGTAATATGCGACGTCAAACTCAAAATATCCAGAACAGTCATTTTCTCAAACCATTCACTATTAAAAACTATTCCGAGTTTCTTAATATCCAATATTTTAGATACTTGTTTTTTATAAGTTTTGGCATTTTCTAAGACCTCTTGCAGGGTTAACTGTTTTCTTTTTTCTGACCTTCCCGTAGGATCTCCGATACGGGCAGTAAAATCGCCAATCAAAAAGAAAACCTTATGTCCCAGGTCCTGAAATTGCCGCATTTTTCTCAAGAGGACAGTATGACCCAAATGAATATCTGGCGCGGTAGGATCAAAACCTGCCTTTACAATTAAAGGCCTTTCATTTTTTATGCTTTCTTCTAATTTTTTTCTGAGCCCTTCTTCAGAAATTATCTCAACCGCGCCGCGCCTAATAATCTCTAATTGTTTTTCGATATCCATAGAAGCCCCCTCTACCCCTCCCACAAGAAGACTCGAGTCAAATGAAAATGGTCTCAACAAGAAGTTTTTGTCATCCCCGAATGCTTTAATCGGAGATGACAAAATTTCCCGTCGTGGATTCCCGCTTTCGCGGGAATGACACAGTCATTTGACCCAATCCCACAAGGGAAGGGGAATGGAGTGGTAGTTCGTATAAAATTATATTTTCGCTGTAAGCCCGATCTTTGCTTGCTCTACATCTACTTTTATTACTTTTACTTTTAGCTTATCACCTGGTTTCAAATTAGAAACTACTTCTTTTTCTATCTCGCTGGTATAAATCAGGCCATCCAGGCCCTCTTCCAGTTTTACAAATACGCCAAAATCAGTGATATTGACAATCTCTACTTCTAAAACAGTATCCAATGGATACTTAATGGCAATTTCTGGCCACGGATTAGGTTGGGTCTGCTTAAGGCCAAGAGCAATACGCCGATTTTTACCATCCACAGAAAGCACGATCACATCTATTTTCTGCCCTTTCTTTAAAATATCCTGGGGATGCGCTACTCTTTTTACCCAAGAAATATCCGAAACATGAATCATCCCCTCTAGATTATTATCTATTTCCACAAAAGCGCCATATTCAGTAAAACCTCGAACCTTACCTGATACTGTTGTCCCGACAGGATATTTAGACTCAGCTTCCAACCAGGGATTTTGCTCTAATTGCTTTAAACTCAAAGATATCCTGCGAGCTCCTTTATCCACAGTTAAAACCTGGGCTTCTACCATATCTCCTATAGCAAACATCTCATTAAGGCTGCTTACCCTTTTTATCCAAGAAATTTCTGAAATATGCACCAAGCCTTCAATCCCTTTCTCCAGCTCCACGAATATTCCATACGGAACCATGTTTACAACTTTGCCCTTGACTTTAGTTCCAACAGAAAATTTTGCCTCAATCTCTGACCAAGGATCCGACATTCTCTGCTTTAGGCCTAAAGAAACCTTGGAAGATTCCTTATCTAAATTCAAAACCACCACCTCAATCTTGCCCCCTAGAGCTACTAGTTCTGATGGATGGCTGATCTTTGACCATGACATATCAGTAATATGCAAAAGCCCGTCCACTCCACCTAAATCCACAAACGCGCCAAAATCAGTAATAGCTTTAACCGTGCCGGAGCAAACGGTGCCTATCTTTAATTCCTCCCAGAGCTTGCCGCGAGCTAACTCTCGCTCCTTCTGCGCTGCCTCACGCCGGCTTAATATAATACCGCGCCGTAAGTTATCAATCTTGGCAATTTTAAACTTAAACTCCTTATTCAAAATATCCTTATCTGGAACACCTTTAAAAGCAGAAAGAGACAGAGGCAAGAATCCTTCAATTCCTGAACAATCCGCGAGGAATCCCCCTTTTATTTTTTTGATCACCCTGCCGTCAATAAGCCCACCTTCTTTAGAAAGAAGGACAATCTTGTTCCAGCCATGCATACATACCGCTTTTTCCCTCGAGAGCTCGATTATTCCGGAATCATTTTCTATTGACTCAACAAAAAATTCTAACTCCTTGCCTATCTCAAGATCTTGCTTACTGAATTCGGCAATAGCGACAACTCCCTCGGACTTAAATCCCACATCTACCAGCACCTCTTTTGGTTTTATTGCCGCGATTTTGCCAATAATCATATCATTCTCTTTCACCACCCTAATACTTTCATCATAAAGTTTCTGCATCTCAGATTTTTCTTCTATCATTTTAAAACCCTCCAGTTATTTAACATTTATGTAAAAACAGATAGTTTTCTATCCGCTCTACGCTCTACGCTATTAATAAACTGCCTGACGTGAAAATTCTTTGATACTCGCCATTATCAATCGGGCAATCTCCTGATAAGGCATCCCCCTTTCCACAAAAATTTGCTTTCCAAAATAAACAACGATCTTCCTTGGCCTAATTAATTTAGCTCCCTTAGGCCACGCCTCTTCAGCGCCTTTTATAAAAACCGGTATTACGGGTACAGAGAGCTTCACGGTTAAAAATCCTATACCTGAATACGGCTCTGGCGACACGCCATCGAATCTTCGGCTTCCTTCAGGGAACAAAACTAATGCCCCGCCAAGCCTTACGCGGCGTATAGCTTCTTTTATAGCCCAGATATCCGCCGAATCTCTCTTTACCGGAAAAACATTTATTTTTGAAAAAAACTTGGCGGCCAACGAACCGCGAAATAACTCTTTTTTAGCCATATAATTTAATGGCCGCTTACATACGATGCCTAAAGCTATAGGATCTAAATAGCTGGAATGATTAGAAGCTAAAATAAAACCCCCTTTTTTAGGTATATGCTCTAACCCTTGGGCCTCAAGACGAAATAATATCTTAAAAATAAAAATTCCTATAAACCTCAAAATACTATAAAACATATTTTGTAATTAAGTTCCCCCCGTATTCAAGTAATTTCTTAGCTTGCGACAGGCTTCTAGCCTCAACGTATACGCGCATAATCGGCTCAGTCCCTGAACCCCTAAACATCAACCAACTTTGATCCTCACAAATCAATTTTATCCCATCGAAATCTTTAATCTGCGTCACCTTCCTGCCTAATAATTCATTCGGCAGGCCTTCTTTTGCCGGCTCAACACGATGCTTTAAATGCAGGTCTTGGCGCAAATAATAATATTTTCCGAACTGCTTTTCAGTTTCATTTAAAATTTTTAAAATATTTTTATTCCGGTAAACCATCATTTCCAAAAGCAGCAACCCTGCCACAGTTCCATCCCGTTCAGGGATATAGCCTTTTACCCCCATTCCGCCCGCTTCTTCCCCTCCAGCCACAATATCCTCTGTCTCCATAAGGCTTGAAATATACTTAAAACCAACCGGAGTTTCATAAAGCTTAACGTCCAGAAACTTAGCAATATTATCAATCATGGTTGAGCCGCAGATAGTTTTAACAATACCTCCCGTCCAATGCCTGCCCTGGTTAAGATGTAACGCTAATAATCCTAATATTTTTTGCGGATGCACAAATACGCCGCCAGGAGCGACTACCGCTATTCTATCCGCGTCTCCATCAAGGGCGATTCCTAAATCAAATTTCTCTTTCTTAACTCTTGCCTTTAATTCCTTCAAATTATCCTCTATTGGCTCCGGCCGGCCTCCCCCGAAAGAAGGATTCACGCTATGACGCATAAACTCCAACCTTATTTTTGTTCCTTTGAGAATTTGGGCAATAAAACTATTTCCGGAACCATGCATAGCATCTACCAAAACCTTAAACTTTTTGTCTTTTATTTTTTTTAAATCAATATATGAACGGATAAAACTGATATAATCTTTGATTAAATCAGCCTTTGTTATTTTTGCCCGCGAAGCGCTTGTTTCTTCTGCTTCTGCCACTGGATTTTTTCCTAAAAGCCCTTCTATTTTTTCGGTCAAATCAGAGCCCGCGGCTCCGCCGGTAGGTATTTTGATTTTAAAGCCGTTATATTCCGCGGGGTTATGAGAAGCGGTAATCATAATCCCTAAATCTAACTTTCTTAATTTTACGGCATAACTTAAGGTAGGCGTAGGAATAGCCCTGTCTGAAAGCAAAACCTCAATACCATTATTTCTTAATACCGAAGCTGAAATACCCGCGAAAATATCTGACATGAAACGCGTATCATAACCTATGGCTACCTTTTTGCCCGAGCCTAAATAGTCCGCGACCGCTTGCGAGAGAATCTTTAAATTTTTGAATGTATAATTATCGCCAATAATACCTCTCCAACCATCCGTTCCAAACTTAATCTCATCTGACATTTTTTAATCTCCTTATCGTTTTCTTATAATCATTTGAATTAAAAATACATGAAGCGGCAACTAAAATATCTGCTCCCGCGAAAACCGCTTTTTTCGCGATTTCATCATTTATGCCTCCGTCTACGGCAATATCGCCATTGAATATAGACCTTAGTTCTCTAATCTTGGATAAAACCTCGAACTTAAATTTCTGGCCGCTAAACCCGGGGTTAACCGACATCACTAAAACAAAATCCACAAAATTAAGTATATTTTTTATTTTCGACAAAGGTGTAGCTGGATTTAAAGAAATACCAAATTTTATGCCCTGTTTTTTCAATTTCGCGCTTTGCGCTTTTAGCTTTGCGCTTGACATAGCCTCAATATGCACGGTAATCATATCGCTTCCCGCGGCCACAAAATCATCAATAAATTTCCCTGGATTCTCAATCATAAGATGAACATCTAAGGGCAGCTTTGTAACCTTGCGGATGCTCTTTACAACCACGGCCCCGATAGTGATATTGGGCACAAAATGGCCGTCCATAACATCAATATGAATGATATCCGCGCCTGCTAACTCTACTTTTTTTATCTCTTTACCTAAAGAGCTAAAATCAGCGGACAATATGGAAGGGGCAACTTTTATTTTCATCTATAGAGAGCTCTTTTATTTATATAATTAAAAACTGCCTCGGACACTAAATACCGAAACGATTTATCTTCTTTTATTGCCTTTCTAATTTCAAAACCGCTTACATCCACGGCTCTTATCGGTATAGTTTTGATATAAGACGGAATACTCTCCAGCGGATAACCCGGACGGGTAGCCGCGACAAACCCTACCATCCGGACAATCTCGCCTAAATCCTTCCATTCATCCAGATACTTAAGCAGGTCAGAGCCAATAATAAAATACAGCTCGTCAGACGGAAATTTTTTCTTAAATTCTTTTATTGTATCTATCGTGTAAGAGCGACCAGTTCTTTTTATCTCCACATCAGAAACAAAAAAATATTTATTCCCGGAAATTGCCAACTTTATCATTGCCAGGCGATAAGAAACATCCGTAACATCAGAATTATCTTTATGTGGCGCTATACATGTAGGCACAAAAAAAACTTTATCAAGGCCTAATTTTTCCCTTGCCTCTTCAGCCAAAATCAAATGACCAATATGTATTGGATTAAATGTACCGCCTAAAATACCAATTTTCATATTTCATGAACTGATGAGCCAGTCAACCGGTAAACAGGTGAACCGGCCGGCCTATGTTCTTACCTGTCCTTTTCCATAAATCATATACTTATACGTCGTCAACTCTTCCAGCGCCATGGGGCCGCGGGCATGGAGTTTATCTGTGGATATACCGATTTCCGCGCCCATGCCAAACTGATGACCATCAGTAAAACGCGTTGAGGCATTCACATAAACACAGGCAGAGTCAACCCCGTTTAAAAACTTTAAGGCCCGTCCTTTATTTTCCGTAACAATGGCATCAGAGTGGCCTGAACCATAATAATTTATATGGCCTACCGCCTCATCTAAATTTTTTACAACTTTTACCGAAAGAATTAAATCTAAATATTCCGTATGGTAATCTTTTTCAGTTGAGCGGGCAATACTTTTAGCAAATTTCCGGGTAATTTGACAGCCACGGATTTCTACACCCGCATCCTTAAATCTTTCTAACATCACCGGCAAGAATTTAACGGCAATATCTTTATCTACAAGCATGCACTCCATAGCATTGCAAACACCGGGACGTTCTACTTTCGCGTTGAAACAAATATTTCGCGCCATATCTAAGTTCGCGTATTTATCCACGTAAACATGGCAAAGGCCCTTGTAATGTTTTATCACTGGTATACGCGACAATTCAACCACTTTCTTAATAAGAGCCTCTCCGCCGCGAGGCATCACTAAATCAATATAATTATTAAGTTTTAATAATTCATCCACCGCGCGCCTGTCAGTAGTAGCAATAATATTAATCAAGCCGCAAGGTAAATTATGTTTTTTTATTACAGAACTAAGCGCCTCGTAAATAGCAAGATTGGAATTTAACGATTCACTTCCTCCTCTTAAAATCACGGAATTGCCAGATTTGAAACAAAGCCCGATACAATCAGAAGTAACATTTGGCCGAGATTCATAAATAATCGCGATTACGCCAATAGGAACCCTGACTTTCTTTATCAGGAGGCCATTAGACGCCTGCCATGCTTTTATCGTTTCCCCCACAGGGTCTTTGAGCCTCGCGATCTCTATCAGGGAACCAGCCATATCCTCTAAACGCTTTTCAGTTAAAGTAAGCCTCTCAATAAAAACCACAGACAATCCCAGAGACTCAGCCTTCTTTATATCTTTTTTATTTGCTTTAAGGATAAACTCCTTTTTCTTAAGTAAGGCTCCAGCCATCTCCTTAAGAACCTTGTTTTTCAAAGAAGAGGAAACAGAGAGCGTCCTCCTTGAGGCTTCTCTAGCCCCTTTTGCCATATTAATAAGTTCCTGCTTTATACTACTCATAGTAATTTAATGACAATGTTATCACAATGAATTATTTCCTTATCAAAATGTTTTCCTTTTATCTTATCTGTTTCCTTACTTGAAAAGCCCGCCTTCCCTCTAGCAAACTCATGGCCTAAGCTGTCTTTTAAGCTTACAATGTCTCCGGATTCAAAATTACCCTCGCAACCAGAAATACCCACGGAAAGTAAACTCTTTTTATTTATAAGCGCCTGCCTTGCTCCGTCATCAACAATAATTGAACCTTTCGGCTTGGCGCCAAAAGCAATCCATTGATGCCTGGAACTAACCCCTTTCTTAGGTACAAATAACGTTCCAGCCTCACCAGGCTCATTTAACACGGACAAAATTATGTCTTTCTTGCGACCATTAGCAATAACGCAAGACAAGCCTGAATATAGCGCCATTTTTGCCGCTTCAATCTTAGTTATCATGCCTCCCACGCTGGTTGCCCTTTTGGTTGGACAGGCAAGCCCTTCTATCTGGGGAGTAATCTCGTCCACGCGCCTGATAACCTTTTTATTTTCATCTAAAAGCCCATCCACATCGGAAAGGATAAGCAGTAAATCCGCGGAAATCAGGCTGGCTACCAAAGCTGAAAGCCGGTCATTATCGCCGAACTTAATCTCATCAATAGAAACTGTGTCGTTTTCATTGATTATAGGAACACAACCAAGCTTTAACAAAGTAAGTATTGTATTTTTAGCGTTTAGATAACGCTTGCGGTCATTAAAATCATCCCACGTCAAAAGAATCTGGGCATTGTGAATCTCATCCTTAAAGAACTTTCGATACGTATTCATCAACTCATTCTGGCCCACGGCTGAAGTTGATTGCAGAAAACTTAAATTTTTTGGCCGTTTTTCAAAACCCAACAAATGCATGCCAAAAGCAATTGCCCCTGAAGAAACTATCACCACCTCTAAACCATCTTTGTTTAACTGAAGCGCCTGCTCGCAAATACCTTGCAAAACTTTAGTATCTAAATTTATCCCGCTACTAAAAAAAAGACTCGAACCTATCTTTATTACGACCCTTTTATAATTTCTTTGCGACTGCTTCAATTAATTCCTCCAGTCCTTCTTTCTTTAACGCGGATATAGGATATATTTTCTTCTTTATATTTTTACGAAACCTTTTGAGATTAAGCTCAGCCCCCTCAATGTCCATTTTATTAGCAACAATAATTTGTGATTTTTTACAAACTTCCTTCCCGTAACTTTCTAATTCTTCATTTATAATTTTGTAATCTTCAACAGGGTCTCTCCCTTCACTGCCGGACATATCTATAAGATGAACGATAATCTTGGTGCGCTCAATGTGCCGCAAAAATTTATCCCCCAGACCCTTCCCTTTTGATGAGCCCTCGATAAGGCCGGGAATATCAGCAATAATAAATGTTCTGTCACCTAAATTCACTACTCCCAGAACAGGGGCTTTCGTGGTAAAAGGATAATTGGCAATCTTTGGATGAGCGTTTGAAATATTAGAAATTAACGTAGATTTCCCCACATTGGGAAAACCCACAACCCCTGCTTCCGCGATAAGCTTTAAATCTAAAAAAAGTTCTTTTTCTTCACCTGCCTGACCCAAAAGAAGTTGAGAGGACTGCTCAAGAGTAAGCTCCTTCCAGCTTTGGCTTCGGCTATGGGAAGCCGAACCATGGCCTTGTGGCAAAAGTATTTTTGAATCACCATCATGGCTTCGGCTATGGGAAGCCGAACCACTAACCTCTGCCTGATGAGAAACCAAACCGTTATCTTCTGATTCATGGGTTTGGCTGTGAGAGAACAAATCACTGCTCCACTTTCCCAACCTCCTAGGATGATGTTTGTTTCCTATTCCCCCTTTGCCCCCGTAAACAACAATAATTTGTTCTTCATCTTTATCTAAATCCCGCAAAACACAACCAGTATTAAAATCCTTAACAATCGTGCCAACAGGAACACGAATAATTATACTATCAGCATCTTTGCCTTTCTTATTATTACTAGAGCCATGAACGCCATGCAAGCCCCGAAAATGCCTGTTATACTGAAAATCCAAAAGGGTCCTAAGGTTTCTATCCGCTTTAATGATAACATCAGAACCTCTACCGCCGTCTCCGCCGTTAGGGACTCCGTGACGGGTATATTTATCACGGTAAAGGCTAGAACAGCCATTTCCGCCATCACCAGCTTTTACGTATATTCTTGCTTGATCTATAAACATTTGTATTTACCGGTTAGTCGGCTTCGGCTATAGGAAGCTCAAACCATAGCTTTGTGGCAAAAGTATTTTTTAGTTCAGTACTTTGTTAAAATTTATTTTATTTGTACCGTCATTCTGGGGCCGAAGGCCGAAGAATCTCGACGCTGATAAAATCCTTCGCTTCGCTCAGGATGACGAACGCTTCGCTCACAGGATGACGAAAAACTGATCAACTAATTATCCTAGACTTATCTCTTTTATTTGTAATTGGGTTAAATTCTGCCGATGCCCTTTTTTCCAATGACTTGCCTTTCGGCGGCGATACTTAAAAGAAATTACTTTTGGAGCTTTTAAATGTTTTAGGATTACTGCTTTAACCCTGGCTGTCTTCAAATAAGGCTGTCCTATTTGAATCACATCCTCAGCAGAAATCAAAAGCACCTTATCTAAAACAATCTCTTCACCCGCCTCACCGACTTGTTTTTCCACCTCAACAATATCTTCCTTTTTTACAGTGTACTGCTTTGCCCCAACCTCAATTATTGTATACATTTGCGGTTCTCCTTTGTTAAACCCAAATTGCGCGATAAAAATGACATCCGCGACAAATAAGGGTATCTTGTATTTGCTACGCTAAACCTTAAATTTATAGAATTATAATGATACCACGTAAAGAAGGCTGGGTCAAGAGGAAATGAGGAAATGAAGGAAATAACTTGCGTAGGGGCGGGCTTGCCCGCCCCAAAAAAAATAAATAACCGTTAATAAAATGGTACTAAAAAAAAGAGGGTGGGCAAGCCCACCCCTACGCGGCGATTCCGCCACGAATGACCCATAAAAACCTAAAAGTGTCCCTTGGTTTTTATTTAACCTCTCCTTCCTGCTTAGTTATTTCGCCGCCGGTTAAGTAAACTGTTTCTTTATCCTTGGAACCTTCCTCGTCATAAGGGGAAACTAAGACTTTCCCTTCGAAGACAATAACTATTGTGCGATATTTACCTTTTATGTATTTTTTCTCATATTTTTCTATTACAGGCTCTTCGAAAGATCCCCTATTAGATCCCCCTTCTCCTTCAGTTGTGCCTGCTGTTCCTGTTCCTGTTCCTGTTCCTGTCGCTGTCGCTGTTCCTGCCCCTGTTCCTGTCGCTGTTCCTATCCCTGTCCCTGTTCCCGTCGCTGTTCCCGTCGCAAGTAAGAAGCCGGGTCCTTCTTCAGTTGTGACATTTACTATCCCTTCCCCTGTCTCAGGCAAAGAAACAG
>CAKKQB010000013.1:58362-133597 GCA_919901915.1 Omnitrophica bacterium GWA2_41_15 | reverse complement strand
CCCCTTAGGGAACGTCCCTTAAACCTTAAGCTCCGATGTCAAGCATTTTAATTTCTCGTCGGTAATTTAGGTATGTTTTTGAATTTAGTGTCGGTGATTATGGTATAATAAAACTATGTAAATGGAGGTAATTATGGCAAATCGAAGGCGGTATGTTCGGTGGCAGACTGATTTTGAGGTAAAGGTAAAATTAGATGGTGCGTTAGATTTTACTGATTGCAGAGTTATGGATTTGAATTTTCAAGGCGGTCAAATTACTACAAGCCTGCATTTTCCAAGAGACAGTTTTTTTAAAATAAGATTAGTTTTTCCAGGTGAAGTTGCTCTAGATTTAGAGGCTTGGGTTGCCTGGGAGAAAATCATTGACGGCTACTATGTTTATGGTGTATACTTCTCTAGAATAAAAGACGCGGACAAAGAGAAAATTTACCATTTTCTGAGCAGTAATTATAAACAAGAATTTATAAAGAAGTGGTGGCAGGCGGCTCCTGAACAAGAAGAGGAGAAATTTATGGAGGATCGCAGGATATTTCAAAGATTCGCGGTGAAGCTCCCGGTTAATTTTTTAAATCTCGATACCTCAAAGGAAGGCACGGCCGTAACTAGCGATATTTCTATTAAGGGCGTGAGTATAGTCGCGCATGAAAATTTATTGCCACGAACCCTTTTGGAGCTCCGGATTAAATTGCAAGATGATAAAGACGGCCCTATTTATATGCGGGGTCAAGTGGCTTGGTCAAAGCCGCAAGGTAACGATAGGTATCAGCTTGGTATAAATTTAGAAAACGCGAATCTGGTAAGTTTGTCCCGTATATTCCCTAATGTTAAGTGAGGTATTTTAGTTTTTACTGAAAAATCGTATAGTTAGTTAATACTGAAAAACCCTCTGTAGGGACCGGATTCATCTTTCTGAATGCCTGCTTTTGCAGGCATGACAACGATTAAGAGTTAGTTTTATAGTGTGATAGTGATTAGGGAAGACAAAGAAAAATTTAGGGATAAAGAAAAATTTTATGTGGAAAATAGAAGTGAATTGTGGTAAAATATAAATTTATTGCAATTAATTTTGTAGAGACGCCTCATTGGGGCATCTCTACAAATGCCCGCATTGTAACACATATTATGTGAGAGGAGGCAGAAGATGGAAGATCGCAGAATATTTGCCCGTATGGATATAAATCTGCCGGTGAAATTCCTGGATTCCAATAACGGTAGTGAAGGTAAGGCGAGTACAATTGATATCAGCGCTAATGGTTTCGGCCTTGCGACTGATGTGAAGTTGTCCGCGAAGACCCCGTTAGAAATGTGGTTAGAGATTCCTGATCAGCATGATCCGTTTTATACCCGCGGAGAGGTGGTTTGGACAAAAAATTTATCCGGTATTGGAAATTATCGCGCGGGAGTGCGTTTGGAAAAGGCAGAATTGATGGGACTAGCCAGGGTGTTATGGCTTAAGGATCGGCATATTTAGTTCGTGAATCGTGAAGCGCAAAATATGAACGACGCTTCACGAAATACTAATATAAGATAGGAGAAAAATAATGCGGCGTTTACTGTTTAAATTTTCAATTCTGTTTTCTGTTTTCTGTTTTCTGTTTTCTGCTCTTCCCGGTTGCGCTAAGAAAGAAGGGATGGCTAAAAAGACTATTACTGTCTGGCATTGGATGACTGACAGAGAGCCCGCGTTTCAGGAACTTGCCTCAAGATATGAGGCAGAAACCGGAATAAAAATAAATTTTGAGCTTTACGCTCCATCTGATGCCTATTCTCAAAAAGTGCGCGCGGCCGCGCAAGGCGCGAACCTTCCCGATGTATTCGGCATTTTGGATACAAAAAAGGATTTCGCTTCATTTGTAAAAGCGGGATATGTTTTGAATTTGGCTTCTTACATGCAGGAAAATAATAATAGCTGGAAAAATAGTTTTTTTGATAAGGCTTTGGCAGTAAGTGAATTTAGTGAAGGCAATAGCTATGGTGTCCTTCCCGGTATTTATGGCGTGCCCATAGATATAATGACTATCCAGATGGTTTATAATAAGAATTTATTTAAACAACTTGGCCTTGATTCTAAAAAGCCTCCGAGCACATTCCAGGAATTGATAGATATGGGTAAGTTGATTAAGAGCGCCCATTTAGTGGGTATGGTTTCGGGTTGGGGAGAGGTTTGGATGATTGATTGTTTTGCCAATAATTACGCTTTTAATATTATGGGAAAGGATAAGGTTATCGCTACTATAAAAGGCCTTGTTCCTTATACTGATCCGGATTGGATTAAGGTGTTAGGCCTTTTTAAGGATATGCAGGATGCCGGAATTTTATCTGATGGCATGATCGCTATGGTAAATAAAACCGCGGAGCAGCTTTTCGCGACTGAAAAATCGGTTTTTGCTTTTAATGGCTCCTGGTGCGTGAATGTTTATAAAGGGATGAATCCTGATCTTGATTACGGGGTTATACTGCCTCCGAAGGCTTCAGAAAATTTTCCAATGGCAATTTGGGGCGGGGCAGGCTCATCTTTTATGGTAAACGCTAAATCTGAAAATAAAGAAGAGGCGGTAAAGTTTTTGCGGTGGTTTACCAATTCTAATCAACAGGCTTATTTGTCCGAGGTTACCAATAATTTACCGGCAAATAAAGAGTGCTTAAATAAGATTCCTGAAGTTTTGGCGCAATTTGCTAAAAGCATAGAATACGCTACACATCCTAATGTATGGGATGTTTCAGAGTTTCCTACAGTAATAGAGGCTCTTGATAAAGGGATTCAATCAATTATCATCGGAGAGAAAACCCCTCAACAGGTTGCTTTTGAAGTTCAAAAAATAAAAGAAAGAGAGTTAGCTAAAAAGCGTTAGCCTGTTGCCTGTTAGCCGGTTAGCCTGTTAAACCGGCAAACCGGCAAACAAAATATGAGACTTAAATCCACTTTAGAGAATTATTTATTTATATTACCTGCCGTAGTAATCTTTTTTATATTCTACGTTATTCCTTTTCTCTGGGTTTTTCAATTGGGTTTTTATAATTGGGATGGGATATTGCCTACCAAAACCTTTGTGGGCTTGGGTAATTTTAAGGATATTATTTTTAACGATCCTTCCTGGTGGCGTTCAATTCGTAATGCCGGTTTTATAACTTTTATTGCTCTTACTTTACAAAACGCGCTCGCGTTTTTATTAGCTTGGGCATGTGACCGTCAAATACGCCTGAAGAATTTTTACCGTTTGATTTTTTTCATCCCGCCTATTCTGTCGGAATTGGTAGTGGGTATGGTTTGGGGTTTTATAATTAGGGATAATCCGCAGGGAGCCGGCCTGATTAATCGCGGCCTGGTAGCTTTAGGGCTTCCTAATCTTGTGCGTGGGTGGCTCTCTGATAAAAGTACGGTTCTAACAACGGTGGCATTGATTCATTCCTGGAAAGGTTTTGGTTGGGGCTTTTTAATATTTTTAGCAGGCCTGCAGACTATACCGCGCGAGTTGTATGAGGCCGCGAAAGTGGATGGCGCCAACGCTTGGCAGTCTTTTACGAAAATAACCATTCCGCTTATGGTGCCGGTAGTGGTGTTGGCGGCTATTCTTACAGTGTTAGGCACTATGCAGGCATTTGTTTTGATTATTGGCTTAGTGGGAGGAGAGTTTGCCGGGCATGCGTCAGTTCCGGTATTAAGGATTCTGGCATCAATGCGCTATTCTTCGAGGTTTGGTTATGCCTGCAGTCAGGGGATTATTTTCGGGGTTATTTTAATAGTTGTTTCGTTTATGCAGTATAGATTTTCTAAGAAGGCGCGGCAGGGTTAAGTTCGTCGGTTGTTGTTCGTGAAACGTATTTTAGCTGATAGCTGATAGCTCGTATGAAATCACCTATTTATTATAAAACAAAAAAAATAACCTTAAATGTATTAATTCATTTATTTTTGATTTCGGTTGCTGTTTCTTGTCTTTTTCCGCTCGTATGGATGATTTTCGCGAGTTTTAAGACACAGGATACAATATTTAAGGATGCCGCGCTTATTCCAAAAGTTTTTCATTTTGAAAATTATTATCTGGCTTGGGTAAAAGGCGGTTTTGGCAGGTATTTCTTAAATAGTATTTTTTACACGGTTTCTGTGGTGATTGGTATAGTCATCATCTCTTCGCTTGCCGCTTACGCGTTTTCCCGCCTTCAGTTTCCCGGAAAAAATCTGCTTTTTGTTATGTTTCTGGTAGCAATGATGATACCTATACCGGGAAGTTTCGTGGCTTTGTATATTTTATTGAATAAATTGCATTTAAGGAATACGCCCGCGGGTTACATTCTATGTATGATTAATGTGGGCCTGTCAACAAGCATATTTCTCTTAAAGACATTTTTCGATAAGATGCCCAAGGAATTAGAAGATGCCGCGAGGATTGATGGTTGTACAAAGTTTGGAATCTGGTGGCATGTGGCTTTGCCTTTGTCAAAACCGGTTTTGGCTGTAGTGGTGATATTTAACGCGCTCAATGTCTGGAATGAATATATTCTGGCCTTGATTATTTTTGATTCCAAGGGTTTTATGCCTTTACAGGTCGCGCTCCAAACATTTCAGGGAGAGTTTGTTACGAACTACCCGCTTCTTATGGCAGGCCTGACCATAACCGTCTTGCCTATAGTTTTAGTGTATTTGTTTATGCAGAAGTATATTATTAAAGGTGTGATGCAAGGGGCGGTGGTGGGATGATAAATTCAGCCGTCAGTCGTCAGCCGTCAGCCGTCAGTTTTAAAAAAATCGTTTTTTTAATTTTATTTTTTGTTTTTATTTACCACTTACCACTTACCACTTACCACTTATTTGCTCAAGATAACCCTTCTTCCGGCGAGTTGATGGTTAAGGCATGGCAGGCGCATGGAAAGCACGATATTGAGGAGACTTTTAAATATACCAAAGAAATTATTGATTTATATACAGACGCGGCGGATAAGCAGCAGGCTTCTTTAAGTGAGCTTCCCAAAAAGCGCCCGGATATTGAGATTGCGCAAATATTAAATGATGTGGCCACCGCTTATTTTATTCAGGGAGAGTCTTTGCGATATCAGGGCAAGACCGAAGAGGCAATAAAGGCTTTTCGTGTGGTTGTGGAAAAATATAAGTATGGCCAGGCATGGGATCCGCGCGGCTGGTTTTGGCAAGTTGCCAAGGCCGCGCAGGAAAGCATAGATAAGCTTGATGGCAAAGCCCCTTTAGCAGTTGAGCCTCCTAAAAAAGTAAGCCAAATTCCCACAAAAATAGTTTTATCGGATAGCGGAAAAGAGGAGATAGTAAATTACGAAAAATACGGTGAATTTAAAAATGCGGGGACAAAAGATTATAAGTATATTGTTGTTGATCAAGAGGGTTTAATTCAGGCTGTGGGTGAAGGGGTCTACCCTAATACTTCTTCTATAAAATGGGACCCCGAATTTAAGAAGGCAAAGGAGCAAAAAAGGCTTTTGGGTTCGCATTGGGATTTTATGCATTCGCCGGATTTAGAAGCGGCATTTTTAAAATGGCAAACCGCGCCTGAGCCGACAGGCGTAAAATTATTTTATACCGCGTTGATGTTGGAAAAGTCCGGGTTGGTAAAACAAGCGATAAAATGTTACTACGCTATTTTAGTGCATTTTCCGGGAAGTTACGGCTGGACTTATTGGCATACGCCATGGTATTTGGCGCAAGCCGCTATTTCTAAGATAAATTTTCTCTTGCGGCAGAATCCCCAGTTAGGTTACAAGCTTGCCGACGCTTACGTAAGGATAGAAAATGGTTTCGATAACGATGTTTCTAACGATGTGGTAATTGCTAATCCGGGAAAATTTGTTAAGATAAATATTTTAGAAAAATTAAGGTTTAAGCCGGATAAAAGCCTGTTAAGTATAAAAAAGAGGTTAGGCAGTGGTAAGGTCAATCTTATCCAATATGAAACCGGTGACTGGGAACTATTCGTGGATAAAAAACCTTACCAAATCCGTGGTGTAACTTACGCGCCTACGAAAGTTGGTCAATCTCCGGATGAAGGTACGATGGGAAATTGGATGAATGAGGATTTTAATGGTAATGGCAAGCCTGACGGCCCATATGATAGTTTTGTGGATAAAAATAAAAATAATCTTTGGGATAAGAATGAGCCGGCAGTGGGAGATTTTAAGTTAATGAAGGAGATGGGTGTAAATACTATAAGGCTGTATCATCATCCGCAAAAAATAGATAAGGAACTTCTGCGTGAACTTTATGATAAATACGGTATTAGGGTGATTATGGGGGACTTTTTAGGTAAGTATGCCATTGGTTCAGGCGCGTCCTGGAATCCCGGAACAGATTATAATAATCAGGAACATAAGAAAAATATGATGAAATCCGTAACGGATATGGTTATGGAATTTAAAGATGAGCCATTTGTGCTTTTCTGGCTTTTGGGTAATGAAAATGTTTATGGTTATGCTTGCAACGCGGATAAGGAGCCGGATGCTTTTTTTAAATTTGCTAATGAGGTAGCTATACGTATTAAATCCATTGACCCTGAACACCCGGTAGCTATATGCAGCGGTGACGTTTTGTTTTTAGATAAGTTTGGCAAAGATGCCCCGGATATAGATATTTTTGGCACTAATGCTTATCGAGGCAATTACGGTTTTGGCCAAATTTGGCGTCAGGTAAAAGAAGAGGCGGATAAGCCGGTGTTTATTACAGAGTATGGCTGTCCTGCTTATGCTGAAGGAAAAACTTCTGATGAAGCCGAGAATTTGCAGGCTCAATATCACAGCGCTACATGGGATGACATACTTAAGAATTCGGCATTTTGCGCGGGAGATGGTAATTCCATAGGCGGGGTTGTTTTTGAGTGGTTAGATGAATGGTGGAAAGCGTACGAGCCTTCAATGCATGATACAAAGGGTTTATGGACCGGGCCGTTTCCCGATGGTTTTATGCATGAGGAGTGGCTAGGTATTTGCGGCCAAGGGGATGGGAAGGTAAGCCCTTTTTTAAGGCAGTTGAGGAAGTCGTATTATCAGTATAAGAAGATGTGGAGGTAATTCGTATTGCGTCGTGCGTTGTGCGTATTGCGAAAATTTTAACGCGATACGCGTCACGCATCACGTAATACGAAAAATGGGAGGGGTAAAATGAAGAAGTTGTTAGTGGTGTTAGTAGCAGCGATTTTGGCGTTGCCTTTTTGCGTAATGGCGCAGGAAGCAGGGGAAACCGGAGAAACAACTCAAGTTGTTGAGAGTGTCGCGGGCACTAAGGAATTCGTGGTTTACGCGGATAGAAATAGCCGTGAAAATCATTATGCCCCTTCCGGATGGATGGGTGATTATGGCGATGTTAAGATGAATGATCAGTCTACGGAAGACCCTCATTCAGGAAGTACTTGCATTGAATTTGAATATACCGCCAAGAGATCGCAAGGCAAGGAATGGGTAGGTGTTTATTGGCAGAATCCGGCTAATAATTGGGGAAGCAAAAAAGGCGGGTATGATTTAACCGGGATGACTAAGTTAACTTTTTGGGCAAGAGGCGCTAAAGGCGGGGAAGTGATAGAGAAGGTAAAGGTCGGCGGAATTGGTATTGAGCCAAAAAATACATATCCAGATTCAGTAGACGCGCAAATGGGGCCGATCGAACTTACTGATGTATGGAAGCAATATACAATTAATCTTGCGGGGAAAGACTTATCTTGTGTAAGCGGTGGTTTCTCGTGGATTACTACCGCTGATTTGAATCTCGAAGGAGCCAAATTTTTTATTGACGATATAAAGTTTGAGGTTGATTCAGCTATGAAACCGGAAGGCAAAAAACAAAAGGAGATGCCTTTCTATGTTTATGCTGATAGGTCTTCCATAAACCACTTTATTTCTTCGGGTTGGATGGGTGATTACAGTGATTTGAAATTTAATGGAACGTCGAAGGAGAACCCTTATTTAGGAGATACTTGTATTAAAATTATTTATGGTAATAAGGCTTCTCAAGGCAGTCGTTGGGCGGGGATGTTTTGGCAGGAGCCGGCTAATAACTGGGGAACAATAGACGCGGGTTATGATCTGTCCAAGGCTGTTAAATTATCCTTTTGGGCGCACGGAGAAAATGGAGGAGAGCGTATCGAGGAATTTAAGGTTGGCGGAATAATGGGGGAATATTCTGATTCTGATTCAGCTAATATTGGCCCGGTTATCCTGAACAAAGAATGGACACAGTATTCTATTGATTTAAAGGGCAAGGATATGTCCTATATTATCGGTGGTTTCTGCTGGGCGGCTAATCTTGACAATAATCCGCAAGGAGTAACATTTTATTTAGATGAAATTAAGTATGAATAAGAGAACGGAAAATAGAGCACAGAGAACAGAGCGCAGAGCACAGAGAAAAATATTCTGTTCTCTGTTTTCTGTGCTCTGTGTTCTGTTTTTAATGGGTATGGCCTCAAAGCCAAAGCCCGGAGTTTATATTAAAAAACTTAAAAATAATTACTACCAGTTGATAGTAGATAAAAAACCTTACATCGTAAAAGGGGTTTGTTATAATCCTGTTCCTATTGGTAAGAATCACGAATATGACTGGTGGTCTGACCCCAATAAACCTTGGATTGTAGACGGAAAACTGATGCATGAGATGGGGGTTAATACCATAAGAATTTATCAGCCGGGAGATAATCCAGAAGCGGTAAAAAAAGTAATTAGCGAGCTTTATCAGCTTTACGGAATACGCACAATTTTAGGCCATTGGTTATCTTTTTGGGAGTATCCCGGCCCATTCTATGGAGATAAGGGTTTTCAGGAAAGAATAAAGAAAGATGTCCTGGATATGGTCAGCTTATATAAGGACGAGCCCGGATTGCTTATGTGGATTATGGGCAATGAAAATAACTATTCTTGTTTAGGCCGTGTTAATCCTTGGGCCTGCGAAGAAGCAGAAAAAGAACCAGATCCCCAGAAACAAGGAGCCATACGTTCCAGGATTTATTATTCTTATGTAAATGATTTGACGAAAGCTGTCCATGAACTCGACCCTCAACATCCTGTGGCATTGGGGAATGGCGAGTTGACAGGGTTGGAATACGCGAAGGAATATTGTCCTGACGTAGATTTGATTGCTTGCATTATCTATAGAGGTAAGACCTTTGGAAACCTTTTTAAATCTTTAAAATTAACTTTTGACAAGCCAATTCTTTTGGTAGAAATTGGTGCTGATTGTTATGATGCCTATTTAAAAAAGGAAGATCAGGATATGCAGGCATTTTTCCTGGAATCTCAATGGTGTCAGATTTATGGGAATCTGGCGGGTAATAAGAAAGGCGCGGGCAATTGTTTAGGCGGCGTTATTTTTGAGTGGTCAGATGAATGGTGGAAGTATGATGAGCATGCCTCTGATACGTGGCTCGAGCATGATACTGGTTCGAATTGGTCTAACGGAAACTATTATTTTGATATAAAGGTAGAAGGCAATAAAAATATGAATGAAGAGTGGTTTGGTATTGTGGCATTGTCGCAAGAGCCTGAGGATGCCTTATTAGGCAGTAAAGACCCGGCAGGACAAAGGTTGAATAAACGCTCTCCCCGCAAAGCTTATTATACGCTCAAAGAGTTTTGGAAAAATCCCGCCTTGTGTATCTCAAAAAAAGCCAAGAAAAAATTTCATTAATAATTCTATTATTTGGGCGGTTCGCGAACCGCCCCTACAAATATCTTTTATATTTAATCTACGTTTATTACCTTAAACACGAAATAATCTCTACGATTTTTCTTGACTTGCCCTATTTTTAGTAGTATAAATAGTTAATGGCGGGTACGAAAATTTTATAAAAATTATACTTATGGTGCGCTAGATGTCTTCATTAAACCTTCAAAAAGAAATTTTATCAGAAAAAGAGAAACGCAATATTGATATATTGGAAATATTAAGAAGGCATGGGCCTATAAGCCGTCCGGATATATCTAAAGAGATGGGCGTAAATGTAGTAACTATCTCTAGTTATATCGATGAGTTTATAAAACAGGATTTAATTTACGAGAAAGAATTAGATACTTCGGAAGGCGGAAGAAGGCCTGTTCTTTTGGATTTAAATTCTCAAGCCGGTTATGTTATCGGGGTAGGATTAAATCTTATGAACATGGTTGGCCTTTTGATAGATTTAAAAGGCAACATCATTACCAAAACACAGATTGTCCGTCCAAGGCCTTCTGTTAAAGATATTGCTGAATGCCTGCTTGAGATTGTTCGGGAGATTTTCAGGCGCTCAAAGGAGTATACTCCTAAAATAAGAGGCATTGGTGTAGGTATTGCCGGTTTGATTAACAAAAAAAATGGTTCCATACACTGGCCTCAAAAGATGGATCATTGTTATACGTATGCTTCGGCAGATTTTCCTTTAGGCGATCTATTAGGAAAAGAATTTAATTTACCAGTATTAATTGAAAATGACGCGACCGCCGCTTGTTTCGGCGAGAAATGGTTTGTTCTAAACCGTGATATTAGTAATGCTATATTTATGTTCTCAGGTGTGGGGTGCGGAATTATGATTAATGGCGATTGTTACCGCGGGTCTCAAGGTTACGCCGGAGAAGTTTCAATTTCTAATTATAAGGAGCAGGATGATTTTAATTGTTCTCTCGGCAACAGTTGTTTTATAAAGCATTGGGAAATGGATATGGGTATTGTCAGCGATGTGAAGTTAATGCTGGCTAAGGATAAGGAGAAGGCGGAAAAGTTTTTTAAGCTTACCTCAAGTAATATAGATAATGTGGATTTAAAAAGTGTATTTATAGCTGTGCGCTCAAGGGATGAAATCGCGCTTTCAGTTTTAGAAGTGGCAGCCAGAAGGTTAGGTATAAAAATCGCGCATCTTGTGAATTTGCTTAATCCCCAGACTGTTGTTATCGGAGGCGGGCTTGAAGAAGCAGGAGATGATTTTTTAAGTAAGGTTAATTTTACGGTTAAGTCTTGGGCTTTTAGGGAGGCAACCGATGATTTAAGGATAGTTTATTCCCAGCTAAGAGAAAACGCGGTAGCATTAGGCGCGGCAAGCCTTGTTATGCAGAAAACATTTGTTTGATTAGAGTAAGTATAAGTTTTCTTTTCTGAGGAGAACTGATGGAGCAAAAAACAAAATTTATTATAATAGGTCTTGCGGGTTTCGCGATAGTTTTTTTTCTTCTTTTTATACAAGCCCAAGGCGTTAAGCAGCAATTAATAAGAGATAAAGAAGTTTTAAAAGAGGAAAAGGTAACATTAGAGAATGGTATTAATAAGCTTAAAAGCGACGCGCATGATTATGAAAAAAAGCTTAATTCTTTAAGCGCTGGGATGGATGAGATTTCTTCGGAAAAGGATGGCCTTCAAAAAGCAATAGATAGTATAACGAGTGAATTAGAGGAAGAGAAGAATGCCAAGGCTCTATTAGAGCAGAGATTTGAGGTATTAAAAAATGATAATAAGATTCTAACGCGGCAATTAAGTAAGTTGAACGAGCAAAAGAATGATCTGGAGAAAAAATTTCAGGATTCACAAAAAGAGAAGATAAAGGTTGAACAAAGTTTTGAAGGAGAAGAGCAGATAATACCAAGCCCTGTAGCGCAGGTAGATAACCTTAAAGAACAGCCGGATGTTATTCAAAGCGCGCCCGGGCCGCGGATACCTAAGGCCGAAGAGGTAAGGGATGGTATAAAAGCCATAGAGCTATCTCCCATTGTGGTGCGTCCATCGGCAGAACCCGAAGCGCGGGAAATACCTGTCGTGCCCGTTAGGGGCAAAGTATTAGCAATAAATAAAGAGAGTAATTTCGTGATTATAAATTTAGGGTTTGACGCGGGCGCCAAGGTAGGTGATATCTTTCGGGTTTATAGAGAAGATCAACTTATCGCTTCTCTTGAAGTGATTCAGACTCGCAGCAATATCGCGGCTTGTGATATAAAGAGAGAAATGTTTCCCGTTAAGATCGGGGATGTTGTTAGATAGCACTTGATATACACGAATAAATAAGATACGGATGGGCACGGATAGATCCGTGAAAATCCGTGTTAAAAAATTCGTGTATATTTGTGATTTAATGAATGAGCCGCATTAGAAAAACTCCTTCCAAGACTATTTCCATAGAGGATGTTGCCCGTAAAGCCCGGGTATCTATTACTACAGTTTCGCGTGTGATAAATAAAATTCCCACAGTAGGAGAAAAGAATCGCGCTAAGGTATTGGAGGTAATTGAGGAGCTTAAATTTAAACCATCAATATTCGCGCAAAGGCTTGCCACAGGAAAAAGCAATGTAGTAACTTTGGTTATGCCGCAATATGAAGGGATTTTTTATTCATTTTACGCGCTGGAGTTGATACGCGGTATCGGCACGCTTTGCGACGCGTTAAAATTAGATTTATTGTTACATCTTACTAATAGGCAGGCATTTTTAAATTTAAGCGGTTTAGGCGGCATAATTTTTGCTGATATTATCGGTAATCGCCAACAGCTTTTAGACGTGCTGGATAATAATATTCCTTGCGTGGTAATTAATAATTTCATTGAAGACTTAAATGTTAATTGTATTGCTGTTGATAATACAGGCGGAGCGGAGGTAGCAGTTAATTATTTAATTAGTTTGGGGCATAGAAAAGTAGCGCATATTACGGGCGATTTGGCTACGCAAGCGGCAACTCAGCGTTTTGAGGGGTATAAGCATATTTTAGAGAAGAACAATATCACGTTAGACGAAAAATATATATTTAGAACGGATTATTCTCGCGGCCAGGCCAGGAGTGCCGCGGAAAATTTGCTTAAGATGCAAGACGGGCCTTCTGCTGTATTTGTTTCTTCGGATGCTATGGCTTTGGAGGTAATGAGCGTAGCCAGAGAATTGGGCAAAAAGATACCTGCTGATTTGTCTATCGTAGGTTTTGATGATAATCCATCCGGTCTTTATGGCCCGGTAGCTTTAACTACAGTCCGGCAGCCCCTGATTAAGATGGGCGAGGAAAGCGTAAAAAAAATAAACTTGCTTATGCGTCCGGGGAATAATGAGAAAATAGAAAAAATAATTTTGCCATCAGAATTAATTATCAGGGAATCCTGTCAACCTTTAAATCCCGGTTAAACCCCACTCGAGGTAAAATACAGCATATTGTATACTTAATTTAATATAATACTATAGATTGTGTTTTTTTCTTGACAAAAATTTTTGTATAGGTTATACTTATTATAGAAAATTTAAGATGTCACCCCGGCGAAAGCCGGGGTCCAGAAGACTGGATTCCGGCTTTCGCCGGAATGACAAGAGCCAGCAGATATAAAAGAATTAACTAAATACTTTTGACAATACGTGTAATATGATAGTGTCAAATGTAATACGATAGGGAGAAAAAAAATGACATTAAAACTTTCTGAGAATGCTTTAAAGGTATTAGAAAAAAGATATTTGAGCAAGGATGAGACGGGTTGTGTTGTCGAAAAGCCGCAAGAGTTATTTCGCCGTGTAGCAAAAGCGATTGCCAGCGCGGATAAACTTTATGGTAAGACAGAAGAAGAGATAGCTCAATTAGAAGAGGCTTTTTATCGTATTATGACTGCCTTGGAATTTATGCCGAATTCGCCTTGCCTTATGAACGCGGGAAAAGAGCTTGCTCAATTGAGCGCTTGTTTTACACTTCCCATTGAAGATTCTATGGAGTCGATATTTGAAACATTAAAAGCAACATCTCTGATTCATCAATCCGGTGGAGGTACAGGGTTTTCTTTTTCTCGCCTGCGCCCTAAAAACTCTATGGTTAGAACCACTGGAGGGGTTGCCTCAGGCCCGATTTCTTTTATGAGAGTTTATGATGCGGCAACAGAGGCGGTAAAGCAGGGCGGTTGCCGCAGAGGCGCTAACATGGGTATTTTGCGTGTAGACCATCCGGATATATTGGAATTTATTACTTGTAAGAACAGTAATAAAGAGATTACTAATTTCAATATTTCGGTTGCCATAACTCATGATTTTATGCGGAAATTACAAAATGGACAAGAGTATGATTTGATTGACCCCCATACAAATAAAGCCGTCCGGCAGCTTAGCGCGAAAAAAGTATTTGATTTAATCGTAAAACAGGCGCATAAGAATGGCGAACCAGGACTTATTTTTATTGATAGGATGAATGATTTTAATCCCACGCCGAAATTGGGAAGATATGAATCAACAAATCCGTGTGGTGAGCAAGTACTTTTGCCTTATGAAAGTTGTGATTTAGGTTCTGTAAATTTGGCGCGGATGATTAAGGAAAAAGGAGCAGGAGGCTGTGAAATTGATGGTTCGACTACGCTCACCATCAATCCTGAGCAAACAAAGTGCGCCGAACGGATTGATTGGGATAAATTAAGAAGCGTAACGCATTTAGCCGTGTATTTTCTGGACAATCTTATTGATGTAAATAAATTTCCATTACCTGCTATAGAAAAAGCCACAAAATTAACGCGTAAAATCGGTTTAGGCGTTATGGGTTGGGCAAGTTTATTAATACAGCTTAATATTCCTTACAATAGCGATGAAGCGGTTAACCTTGCCGATAAGGTGATGTCTTTTGTGTTAAATGAGGCAATTAAGAAGTCGCAGGAATTAGGCAAGACGAAAGGATTATTTCCTGTTTTTGAAGGCAGTATTTATGATAAAAAAGAAGGTTCTAAGGGGTTGCGTCTGCGCAATGCCACTTTAACTACTATTGCTCCTACCGGAACAATTAGTATTATTGCCGGGCCCTGTTCTTCAGGGATAGAGCCGTTATTCGCTTTATCCTATTATCGTAATGTAATGGATAATAATAAATTGATGGAGGTTGAGCCGTTATTTGAAAAGGTGGCGCGTGAAAGAGGTTTTTATAGCCGCGAGTTGATACAAAGAATTACTGAAAAAGGTTCTATTCATGATTTTAAGGATATTCCCGGAGACATAAGGAGGGTATTTGTTACTTCGCACGATATTTCGCCTGAGTGGCATGTGCGTATGCAGGCTGTCTTTCAGAAATATACACATAACGCTGTATCCAAAACTATTAATTTTCCTCATGAGGCAACAATAGAAGATGTCGAGCGCGCTTATGAGCTGGCTTATGAATTGGGTTGTAAGGGTATTACCATATATCGTGATAGGAGCCGTGAAGAACAGGTTTTAAATATCGCGCATAATGAGCAAAAACAGGATACAAAAACTCCAGAGACTAAGAAAGAAATTGCTCCGCAGCCGCGGCCGGAAGTAATTAGCGGCACAACGACCAAAGTCGCTACAGGATGCGGTAACTTATATATAACAACCAATAGTGATGAAGGAGGTATGCCTTTTGAGCTTTTTACTCAGATGGGTAAAGCCGGTGGTTGCGCTGCTTCTCAGCTCGAAGCTATTGGCCGGTTGGTTTCTCTGGCTTTTCGTTCAGGCATTGAGGTAAAATCCATTATTGAGCAATTGCGCAATATCCGTTGTCCCAGTCCATCATGGGAAAAGGGGCAGCGAATATTTTCTTGCGCTGATGCTATTGCCCGTGTGATTGAGAAAAGGTTGATAAATGGCGCCTCGGCTGTAGCTTCTTTAGAATCCGTAGATATGGCTATGAAGCACTCTTCTAGTGATGAAGCTGTTATTTTTAACGCTAAATTGCATGGGGAGATTATGGGTGTTTGTCCTGATTGCGGAGGAACATTGCGTCACGAAGAGGGTTGTGTCAAATGTCAGGGGTGCGGATTTAGTAAATGTTAAATAAAAGTTTTAGCGTATAGCGTAGAGCGTATAGCGTATAGAAAAAATTAAACGCTATCCGCGCTAATAAAATATGAAAAAAATTATTTATATAGTTCTCGATGGTTTAGGTGATTTACCGGTTAAGGAATTAGGTAATAAAACTCCTTTAGAGGCGGCTTTAACGCCTAATCTTGATCGTCTTGCTCAAAAAGGCAGAACCGGTATTGTTTATCCTGTTGCTAAGGGAATTGCTCCGGAGTCGGATATCGCGGTAATCAGTCTTTTAGGCTATGACGCGCACAAATATTATACAGGCAGAGGGCCCTTAGAATCTTTCGCGGAAGGGTTGGTTGTAAATGATGGTGATGTGGCTTTCCGGGTTAATTTTGCCACAGTGGCGCCAGATGGCTTGACAATTAAGGATAGGCGCGTGGGAAGAAATCTTACCACTGAAGAGGCTGTCGCTTTATCAAAAGAAATTAATTCAAAGGTTACGCTTTCAAGCGCGACTTTTGAATTTAAAAGTACTATTGGGCATCGCGGAATTTTGGTGATAAGAGGGGTTCGCTCTAGATTATCCGGATGGATTACTAATACTGATCCCGCGTATGACAGGGAGGGTGTGTTTGGTGTTGCCAAGGAGAAATTTGAGAATTTTGTGGTTGAGTCAATTCCTATGCCCGGATACGAGAATTCACCCGAGTCAAAGGAGGCGGCCGCGCTTTTAAATGAATTTACCCAGAAATCCCATAAAGTTTTAAATGATTCCTTAGTTAATAAAAAGAGGATTTCTGAAAATAAGATGCCCGGCAATGTGATTTTATCGCGTGACGCGGGGGACCACATCCCTAAATTTCCCCCTATTCAGAGTTTTTACGATGTAAAGTTTGGTTCATTTGTGCAGATGCCTGTAGAAAAAGGGATTGCCTTATTAACAGGTATGGATATAATTGATGTTCCTGATGCAAGCGGGCATTTAGATGTGGATTATCCTGTTTGGGCTAAGGTGGCTTTGGAATCAATGAAGAAATATGATGGTATTTATGTGCATATCAAAGGCCCTGATGAGCCAGCGCACGACGGAGATTTTAATAAAAAGAAAGACATTATTGAAGCGATAGATAAGTATTTTTTTTCAAGCTTTTTGCCAAAAATAGATATAAACAATACGATTATTGCTGTAACCGCGGATCATTCTACTGTTTGCGTCATAAAAGCCCATTCCTCTGACCCCGTTCCTTTGCTTATCTCGGGTGGAAACATTAAGCCCGACGGTTCTTTAAGTTTTTCTGAAAAAGCGGCATCGCTTGGTTCGCTTGGCGAGCTTCTTGGCCGGGATATCATGCCTCTCCTCGTGAAAAGCGCGAGAGAATAATATTAAACGCGCCAATCAACCGTTTCAATGATTTATGTTTCGTCGTAAGGGCGGTTCACGAACCGCCCCTACGGATTATTTTAAATACGAAAGAATCTAAATTATAGCATTTTTTTTAATTTATATGGAAAATTATGGTTCTTTCGTAAATAATGTGATAAAAAATGATGGTTGTCAGATAACGAGGGACTGTTGCGAAATACATTAAAACCGTCATACCGGCGAAAGGTCGAGCCCAGTTGGGCTCTGACACTTCCTCGGGCATTTCGCCCTCGGTCGCCGGTATCCATAAGCCTATTGAAATCAAAGAGTTCTGGATTCCGGCTTTCGCCGGAATGACGAAAAATGGCATTTCGCAACAGACTCAACGAAAGTTCCTGTTTGCGCACAATTAGAAATTTTTTTGCCAAATGTGCGCAAGGATTTACGACGAGTTGGAGCACTTGTTTTTTTTGGTAAGTCACTGCGGAAACGAGGAGTAAACCGTAGCGCATGGCAAAAAATTTCGTGCGCAAACAGGAACTTTCGTTATCAGGTTGTCTATTAAATATTTACGATAATTACTTCATAATATTTACGAATGACTCAAAATTACGACGTTATAATTATTGGCGCCGGCCATGCTGGAATTGAGGCAGGGTTGGCTTCAGCGCGGATGGGCTGCAAGACGCTTATTATTACTTTGAGCGTGAAAACAATAGGCTTGATGAGCTGTAATCCGGCGATTGGCGGAGTAGGCAAGGGCCAGCTTGTAAAAGAGATTGATGCCTTGGGCGGGCAAATGGCGAAGGCCGCTGATTTTAGCGGAATTCAGTTTAGAATTCTTAATGCCTCTAAGGGGCCGGCTGTGCAATCATCCCGCGCGCAGGTGGATATGGAAATATACAGCCAGTATATGAAGGAAATATTGGAGAAACAGGAAAATCTTTTTATCAAAGAGGCGGAGGTAAAAAGATTGGTAGTTTCTGATAATATAGTGATGGGGGTGGTTACGAGTAAGGACGAGGAGATTTTATCCAAAACCGTGGTTATCTGTCCGGGCACGTTTTTAGATGGCTTAATCTATGTTGGCCTTAAGTCTTTTAGCGCGGGGCGCATCAATGAGCCAGCGGCGATAGGCCTGACAAATAACCTAAAGGAGTTAGGTTTCTATTTGCTTAGATTTAAAACCGGGACCTGCAGCCGCTTAGATAAGAATACAATAGATTTTTCTAAGCTTATAGTTCAGGAAGGGGATAATCCGGCGCGAGCGTTTTCTTTTTCAAGTGAAAAGTTAATACAAAAACAAGTTCCCTGCCATATAACCTATACAAATAAAAGAACTCATAAAATTATTCTTGATAATTTATGCCGTTCTCCGCTCTATACCGGCCTTATCAAGGCAACGGGAGTCCGCTATTGTCCGTCAGTTGAAGACAAAATTGTTAAATTTTCTGATAAAGAAAGGCACCAGGTGTTTCTGGAGCTAGAAGGTTTGTCTACGGATGAGGTGTATCCGAATGGCCTGTCCACAAGTTTGCCTGAAGACGCGCAATCGGACTTAATACATTCAATTGAAGGATTAGAGAATGCTAAAATTATTCGTTTTGGTTATGGAATAGAGCATACTGTGGCAGAGCCTACCCAGCTAAAGCTTTCTTTAGAAACAAAATTGATTAAGAATTTATATTTTGCCGGACAAATTAATGGCACTACCGGTTATGAGGAAGCAGCAGCCCAGGGTTTAATCGCGGGAATAAACGCGGCCTTAAGAGTAAAATCTAAGGAGGCATTGATTTTGGATCGCGCGACCAGCTATATTGGCGTATTGATAGATGATTTAACTATTAAGGGAACTCTTGAGCCATACCGGATGTTTACTTCGCGCGTGGAATATCGCTTGATCTTGCGCGAAGATAACGCGGATTTACGCCTTGGAAAAATAGGGTATGATTTAGGATTGGTAAATAGCAAGGATTATGAAAAATTACAAAGGAAAAAAGACGCGATAACCGAAGGTTTTAATTGTATAAGAAATACGCGTCTTAAGCCAACGCGGGAGGTCAATGATAAGCTGACCCAATATAGTAGTTCTCCTTTAAAGAAATCCGTAACTCTTGAGGAGCTCTTAAAAAGGCCGCAGATTGACATCGAGAAATTAAAAAACTTGTGCCAGGAGGATTTTTTCAATAATTTTCCGGAATTAGCTTTACGTCAGATTGAAATTGAGGTAAAATACGCGGGATTTATCCGGAGGCAATTAAAGGATGTGGAGAGATTTAAAAATTTAGAAAAAATCAGGCTTCCGGAGGGGTTGGATTATACTGCTATCAATAGCCTTTCGAGAGAGGTTAAAGAAAAGCTAAGTAAGTTTAGGCCATTAAATCTGGGCCAGGCTTCGCGAATTTCCGGAGTAACGCCCGCGGCCATTTCTATTTTAATGGTGTATTTGAAGAAAATATCTCATTTTTGTCATCCTGAGCGAAGCGAAGGATCTTATTAGCGTCGAGATTCTTCGGCCCCTTCAGGGCCTCAGAATGACAGGGTGGTTTTTGATAATTGTATATGCAAGAGAGTGTAAGCAAAAATAAAAATTATTCGCAATTAAAGAAATTCTGTCAGGATTTAGGTATAGATTTATTTGGTGTCGCGGATATCAAAGAGATAAAAAAGGATTTTCTTTTATCTGGCAAGGCCATTGATAAATTAGATAGCGCGGTTTGCCTGGGCGTAAGGTTATCCGGGAGTATTTTAGAAGAAATTGTTGATAGTCCTACCCGTCTTTATTTTCATCATTATCGCGTAGTCAACGCGTTTTTGGATCAGAGTAGCCTTAAAATATGTAATTACATACAGAAAAAAAGTTTTCTTGCCTTGCCAATTCCTGCTTCAATAATTTTAGATTGGCAGAACCAAAAGGCGCATCTTTCGCATAAAAAGATAGGTGTCTTAGCTGGTTTAGGCTGGATTGGCAGGAATAATTTATTGGTTAACGAAACCTTAGGAAGTCAATTTCGCTTAGTTACCATACTTACCAATATGCCTTTGAAAATAGATAAGCCGGTAAAAAAAGATTGCGGTAGTTGTATGCTTTGTGCTAAAATATGTCCCTCTGGAGCAATAAAAGAGGAAGCAACAGAATTTGATCATATCAAGTGTTTTGAGAAGTTAAAGGAGTTTCAAAAGCAGAGATTAGCAGATCAATATGTTTGCGGAGTTTGCGTCGGCGCCTGCAGGGGTACAAATTTTTTGCGCGAAGCCGCGTAAACGAGCATTGCTTAAAAGTGCAATATTGTGAGAAGCAGGGGCAAGAAACAGGGGCGGTTCTCGGTCCCGGTTTATTTAGGTGATATTTTTAAATAAAATATGAAAAAGAAAATTATTTCTTGGATTAGGCAGCAGGTCAAAGCGGCTAAGGCAAAGGGTATTGTTATGGGTTTAAGCGGGGGGATAGATTCCGCGGTGGTAGCTGTTTTAGCCAGGGAAGCGCTGGGTAAACAAAAACTTTTGGTTTTGTTTCTTGGCTGTCATAGTCAAAAACAGGATTTAGATGACGCAAAGTTAGTGGCAAGGAAATTTGGGATAAAAATAAAATTAATTGATTTGGCTGATATTTACGACAATGTCATGAAAATTTTACCCAAAGCGGGGCCGTTAGCTTTGGCAAATTTAAAACCGCGCTTAAGGATGTTAGTTTTATATTATTTTGCCAATAAACTTAATTATCTTGTCTGCGGCACAGGAAATAGATCTGAAATTGAAGTCGGTTATTTTACCAAGTATGGCGACGGGGCAACGGATATTTTGCCAATCGGCGGTTTATTAAAAAAACAGGTAAGGGCATTGGCTAAAGAATTAAAGATTCCCGAATCCATTGTTACTAAGCCGCCTACTGCCGGACTCTGGCCAGGCCAGACCGATGAAGGAGAAATGGGGCTTACCTATAACGAGTTAGATGACATATTGGAGCGTTTGGAAAACAAGAAGAAACAGGTCTTATCAAAAGAGAAAGTAAATAAAGTAAAAAATATGGTAAAGAAATCAGAGCATAAGAGGGAAGGGCCGAAAATATGCTATATTAAAGAAAGCACAGAGAACAGAGCACAGAAAAATCTTTCAGTAATCCGTACTCTGTAATCTGTTCTCTCCGAGCGACTGAAAGGAGCGAGGTAATGGACGAAATATTAGAGATATTAGAAAAGAACGCGCTTGTAACTCCGGAAGAGATCGCGAAAATGTTAAAGAAAAAGCCGGAGGCAATAAAAGAGGCGATAAAAAAGTATGAAAAAGAGGGGATAATTTTAAAATATAAAACAGTAATAAATAAGGATTTAATTAAAACCGAAGAGCCTTCCGTCAGGGCTTTGATAGAGGTTAATATTGCTCCGCAAAAGGATATTGGTTTTGATAAAATTGCTGAGCGTATTTATTCGTTTCCGGAGGTAACTGACTGTTGCTTGATTTCCGGCACGTATGACCTTTTGGTTATAGTTGAGGGCAAGAATTTACAAAAAGTTTCACAATTTGTAGCGGAGAAACTTTCTTGCCTCGAGAATATCCGCGGCATAGTCACGCACTTTTTATTAAAAAAATATAAGGAAGATGGAGTGATTTTGAAGCACAGGGAAGAGAATAAGAGGATAGCTATATCGTATTAATAGCGTATAGCGTAGAGCGTATAGCGGATAAAAAAAACTATACGCTAAACGCTATCCGCTAAACGCTGAAAACGATGAAAGATTTGGTTTCCGAAAAAGTTAAGCAAATGCATCCCTCCGGAATTCGCGCGTTTTTTGATTTAGTATTAGGCATGAAGGATGTAATTTCCCTTGGCGTGGGTGAGCCGGATTTTGTTACGCCTTGGCAGATACGCGAAGCAGGGATAGCTTCATTAGAAGAGGGTTTTACCTCTTACACCTCAAATAAGGGCTTGTATAAATTAAGGCTGACCATTTCACAATACCTAAAAAATAAATACGGTTTGGATTATTGTCCGGATGAAGAGATTTTGATTACTGTTGGGGTAAGCGAGGCTTTGGATTTAGTTTTGCGTTCCATTATAAATCCGGGTGATAAAATAATTATACCCGAGCCATGTTATGTTTCTTACGGCCCGGTTAGTGAATTAGCCGGCGGTATACCTGTTTATATCGATACAAGTAAAAACAATTTTAAGCTTACACCGGAAAGCTTGGAGAAGAGCATAGACAAGAAAGCTAAAGCAATTATATTGAACTACCCTACTAATCCTACGGGCGTATCTTATACTAAAAAAGAATTAGAGGAAATTAAGAAGATCGCGTTGAAGTATAATCTGCTTTGTATCAGCGATGAGGTTTATGGAGATTTGACGTATGATTTTACTCATACGCCTTTCGCGACATTGCCTCAAGCAAAAAATTCGACTGTTTATCTTGATGGTTTTTCCAAAAGTTACGCGATGACTGGCTGGCGTGTGGGCTTTGCTTGCGGCCCAAAAGAGATTATCGCGGCTATGACTAAGATTCATCAGTATACCATTATGTGCGTGTCTATTACTTCTCAAATAGCTGCTTCTGAAGCGATGCATTCAGGCAGAAAATCAGTGGAAGAGATGAAGCGTGAATATAAACGAAGAAGAGAGTTTGTGGTTAGTGAGCTGAATCGCATCGGCCTTGAGTGTTCAAAGCCGCAGGGTGCTTTCTATGCTTTTCCCAGCATAAAAAGCAGCGGTCTTAAGGCGATGGATTTTTGCCAACAGCTTTTAAAGGAGGAAAAGGTCGCGGTTATTCCGGGCACAGCTTTTGGCGCTCAGTTCGCGGACAATATTCGCATATCCTATGCCGCAAGTTTTGATAATTTGAAAGAGGCGTTAAGTAGAATAGAAAGTTTTTTGAAGAGGAATCGTTAACTAATTATGATTAAAAAGGTAAAGGGTTATCAGGTTTATACAAAGCAGATTGAGGCGATTTCTAAGGTCGCGAACCTGATTACTTCAGGCTTGTATCTGGACGAGCTTCTTCGTTTAGTTGTTGAGGTTACTGCCCAGGTGATGAATTTAAAAATCTCTTCTTTGATGCTTCTTGATTCCGAGAGGAAAGAATTAGTTGTACGCGCGACCCAGTCTATTTCTCAAAGCTACAATAAAAAACCCAATATAAAATTAGGAGAGGGGATTGCGGGAGCGGTTGCGCGGGATAATAAATCAATGGTTGTTTTGGATGTCAGGGAAGACGCGGATTACTTAAATAGGGACATCGCTAAAAAAGAAGGGCTTTGTTCTTTGGCTAGTGTCCCTTTGGCAGTAAGAGGGACAGTAATCGGCGTGCTTAATTGTTATACCTCAAAAAGACATAAGTTTACAAAATCCGAGATAAGTCTTCTTACAACTTTGGCCAATCAGACGGCTATGGCCATTGAAAATGCTGAATTATCTTTGCGGGCGCATAGCGCTGAAGAAGCCTTAGTTACCCGCAAGCTGATTGAACGGGCAAAGGATATACTTTCCCAGGAGGCAGATGTAAAACCATCCGAGGCCTACAGATTAATTCAAAAACAGAGTATGGATAAACGTAAGTCCATGCGCGAAATCGCCGAAGCAATTATTTTAACTGCCGAATTAAAAAATAAGAATGATTACAGTGATGTAAAGTAAGATTCCGATCAAGGGACCGTTGCGAAATACCCTTTTTCGTCATCCTGAGCGAAGCGAAGGATCTTATCAGCGTCGAGATTCTTCGGCTTTCGGCCTCAGAATGACGCAAGGTTTGGTATTTCACAACAGTCCCATCAACGAATCCTTTTCTTTCGGTAATCAATTTTTTCTATGCGGATAATCAAAAAAGAAATTTTAGCACAAACGCAAGACGTAACAATTAAGCGCTTTGAAATCTTAAGCCCGCTTATTGCCAGGAAAGTAAGACCGGGCCAATTTGTTGTTCTTATGGTATGCGAGGAAGGCGAAAGGATACCTCTAACTATAGTAGATAAAAATTCTGACATAGGCACAATTACCTTGATCTTTCAAGAGGTTGGCTTAACTACTAAGTTGCTGGGCAAGATGGAGGTTGGTGATTCATTATACGCTTTGGCCGGGCCCCTGGGGCATGCTACTGAGATTAAAAATTTTGGAAATTTAATTCTTGTAGGCGGAGGCGTAGGAATTGCGGAGATTTATCCGGTTGCCAAGGCTTTGAAAGAAGCGGGAAACCATACTACTACTATACTGGGCGCAAGAAACAATGATTTATTGATTTTGGAGCAGGAGCTAAAGGTGTTTTGCGATGAGCTTTATATAACCACTGATGACGGTTCTTGCGGCAGGAAAGGCTTTGTTACTGATATTTTGCAGGAGGTATTAAGCTATTCACTATCCGCTATCCGCTATTCGCTAATTTACGCAGTCGGCCCGATACCGATGATGAGAAGAGTTTGCGAGGTTGCTAGCGATTTTAAAGTTAAAACCATTGTTTCTTTGAATCCTTTGATGGTAGATGCTACTGGAATGTGCGGCTGTTGCCGTGTAACTGTGGCAGGTAAGACGAAATTTGCTTGCGTTGATGGCCCGGAATTTGACGGAACTCAAGTAAATTGGGATGAATTGACAAAGAGGAACAGTGTTTATTTAGATAAAGAAAAGCATATCTGTAATCTTAAAATATCAAGCGTATAGCGTATAGCGTAGAGCGTATAGCGGATAGTAAAACCTATATATACGCTATACGCTATCCGCTAAATACTAAAACATTAAAAATAAGAGGATGAAAAAAGAAGCAGTAAAAGTAAGAGAATTAAATCCTTCAGAAAGAATAAAGAATTTTGATGAGGTAGTTTTAGGATACACAGAAGAAGAGGCGCTTATTGAGGCTAACCGCTGTCTGCAGTGTCCGAACCCTATTTGTCAATTCGGTTGTCCCGTAGGAATAAATATAAAGGAGTTTATCTCTTGGATTACCAAAAAAGATTATAGGGCGGCTTATTTTATTCTTCGGGAAAAGAATGATTTTCCCTCTATTTGCGGAAGGGTTTGTCCCGCGGAATATCAGTGCCGCAGGGCTTGTGTTTTGACAAAAAAGACCGCCTCTTTTGCTTCAGAGCAGGCAATCAATATTCATTTTTTGGAAAGATTTGTCGGTGATTATGGGGTAAAGAATAATTTGGAGGCGCCAGCAGGCAAGGATCAGAAATTTGTTAAGTTTGGGTTTAAAGTCGCGGTTGTGGGTTCTGGTCCGGCTGGTTTGGCTTGCGCCGGTGAATTGGCAAGGCAGGGAGTAAAGGTGGATATCTTTGAGAGTTTGCATAAACCGGGCGGAGTTTTAAGGTATGGGATACCCCCTTTTAGGATGCCGCGCGATGTTCTTGATTATGAAATAAATGAGTTAAAGAAATTGGGGGTTCAACTCATCCCTAATTTTATTGTGGGAAAAGTTAAGGCGTTAGATGAGCTTTTTAGCGAAGGATATTCTGCTATATTTCTGGGGTTGGGCGCGGGTGTGCCGTCATTTTTAGAAATAAAAGGCGAGAATTTAGGCAATGTTTATTCAGCCAATGAATTCTTAACTCGGGTTAATTTGATGTTAGCTGACAAGTTTCCTCAGTTTCACACCCCTATTAATATAGGTAAGCAGGTCTTAGTTGTTGGCGGAGGCAATACAGCTTTGGATGCTGCTCGAGCCGCGTTAAGATTGCAAATAATAAATGGGTTTAGCCCTAACACCACAATTCTTTATCGTAGGACTGAAGTTGAGATGCCGGCAAGAAGATTGGAAATCGAACATGCTAAGGAAGAGGGAATAAAAATTGAATTTTTGGTTCAGCCAGTAGAGTTTATCGGCGATGAGGAAGGAAAGGTGCAAAAGTTAAGGTGTCTTAGGTGCCGCTTGGGAGAGCCGGATGAATCCGGGAGAAGAAGGCCGGTTGCTGTAGAGGGAAGCGATTTTGGAATAGATTGCGATATAGCGATTATTGCCGTGGGTTTGCAGGCAAATCAGGTTTTAACTAATGTTACATCGGAGTTAAAAACCGATAAATACAAAGATGTTATCGTAAACCCCCAAACTATGGAGACATCTATTAAAGGCGTTTTTGCCGGCGGAGATATCGTGGGTGGAGAAGGCACGGTTATTGAGGCAATGGGCATGGCTAAGAAAGCCGCTTTTTCAATAATTAACTACCTTAAAGACGAAAGAACCTAAATTCCCCTCCCCTTGCATTTTTTTTCTTGACAAGAATATGAAATATGCTATGATCTTAATTGACAATTAAGTCAAAGGCAAAGAAGCCCCAAAATGTTTTGGGGCTTCTTGTTTTTAAGGACAGGGACGTCTTCAGCTTATTAAGGGAAGTTACTTTTTTAGGCAAAGAAAGGATAAAATGAAAAAAAATCGTTGGATGTTAATATTGTTGTTGGTGTTGGCTGCGTCGTTAATTTTTCTGCGTGTTAGTTCGGCAGAGGATTTTTTAGGCCCAGTTACAGATGTTCAAAAATGTGATCGGGCAATACATATAATGGCAATGCTTTTAGTTGGGTTTGGTTTTTTGATGGTTTTTGTTAAAAAGTATGGGCGCTCCGCGTTGACAGCGACATTCTTGCTGGTAAGCGTGGCAGTACCGTTATATATTTGTCTCAATAGTTTAGGTTTATTTGGAAATGTTCAGACAGGTATAGACGGCTTGATTTTGGCAGAGTTCGCGGGAGCAGGCCTTTTGATCTGTGCCGGCGCGGTGTTAGGCAGATTAAAAATGATTCAATATATTATATTAGGGTTGCTTTTTGTTCCTTGTTATATGTTGAATGAATGGATAATTCTTTCAGGCGGCTTTGGATTGTTGCCTAATGGCGGTTTCGCGGATACTGGAGGTTCTATAATAATCCATGCCTTCGGAGCTATTTTTGGGTTTGGCCTGATAATGAATTTGACCACAAAAAAAGAATTTGATACACCCATAGAAACGGATGTTGTAAGCGACAGATTCTCAATGTTGGGGAGTATGGTCTTGTGGTTTTTTTGGCCAAGTTTTTGCGCGGCGCTTGTGCCAACGGCAAAGGTGCCACAAACGGTAATTAATGTGGTTATTGCTCTTTGCGGCGCGACGTTAGCTACCTATATTACTTCTTGTGTTTTGAGGCGCAAGATTTCAATTAGTGATATCGCGAACGCGTCATTGGCTGGCGGCGTGGCTATTGGTTCTACTTGTGATTACGCGAACCCAGTTAGTTCAATGGTAATCGGATTATTAGCCGGAGCCTTGTCGGTATTTGGTTTTGCTGTTATTCTCCCATGGTTGCAGAATAAAATTAAGAAAGTAGATACTTGCGGTGTTATGTGTTTACATGGGCTACCCGGTTTAATGGGCGGTATTGCCGCGATGTTTGTTGTAAGCGGATTAGATTGCAGAAAGCAGTGGACAGGTATTGTTATTGCTGTTGTACTAGCTTTTGTTAGTGGGTATATCTCGGGATTAATACTTTCGCTTTTTGGCAGAAGAGCAGAGGCCTACGCGGATGCTGAAGAATTTCTTGATGCTTAGTAATTGTTAGTTATAAAGGGTAGGTTAGTGGATAAAAAAAAGTAAAACTATCCGCTATACACTATTAAAAGGAGGAACACATGAGTATAAGACAGAAAGTTTTGTTTAGGATTAAAAGTTTAGAATTAGATAAGGTGGAGGCGCCGGATAAAGTTTCTACGTATTTCGGGCAGAATACTTTTAGCCTTGAAACTATGCAGAAACATATTTCTAAGGATACTTTTGAGGCGTTTAAGACATGGATGTCTGCGGGTAAGATTATAAGTTTGGTTCAAGCTGATGAGATTGCTGATGCTATAAAAAATTGGGCGACTGATTTGGGCGCTACCTATTATACGCATTGGTTTCAGCCGATGACCGGGCTTACCGCGGAAAAACATGATAGTTTTATTTCGATTATTGGCCCGGGTAAAGTTATTGAGAAATTTTCCGGGAATAAACTGATTCAAGGCGAGCCTGATGCGTCGAGTTTTCCTTCAGGCGGCATTCGCGCGACTTTTGAAGCCAGAGGTTACACCGCATGGGATCCTTCCAGCCCCGCTTTTATTATTGAAAGCGCGCTGGGTAAGACTCTCTGTATTCCGACGATATTTATTTCTTATCATGGTGAGGCATTGGATAAGAAGCTTCCGCTTCTGCGTTCTGATGAAGCTTTAAATAAATCCGCATTGGAATTGCTTAAGCTTTTTGGCCATCAGCAGATCAAAAAAGTTTTTTCAACTTGCGGGGCGGAGCAGGAATACTTTTTGATTGATAAAAACTATTATAATTTACGCCAGGATTTAATTATGACCGGCCGCACTTTGATTGGCGCGCCAAGCCCTAAAGGCCAGCAATTAGAAGATCAGTATTTCGGAACGATTAAAGAGCGCGTAGTTAATTTTATGTTTGAGGTGGCTCAAGAGGCTTATAAGTTGGGCATACCGGTAATAACCCGTCATAATGAAGTTGCTCCGCATCAGTATGAATTTGCTCCAATGTTTGAGGAATCAAATATTGCCGCTGATCATAACCAATTACTTATGGAGTTGATGAAGAAGGTTGCCTTAAAGCATAATCTGGTTTGCCTTTTGCATGAGAAACCATTTGCCGGTATAAACGGAAGCGGAAAACACCTGAACTGGTCGCTAGCGGATGATCAAGGTAATAATTTGCTTAATCCCGGCCAGACTCCGGAAGATAATCTGCAATTTTTAGCGGTTTTAGCCGCGGTTTTAAGAGCAGTCTATTCGCATGGCGATCTTTTGCGCGCCTCTGTGGCATTAGCCGGCAATGAGCATCGTTTAGGGGCAAATGAAGCGCCTCCGGCGATCATTAGTGTGTTTCTGGGCGAGCAATTGACTAATATTTTGGATATGATTGAAAAAGGGGTTAAGTCAAAAGTTTCTAAAGCTGATATTATGGATTTTGGTATCGCTCGTCTGCCTAAGTTTAGCAAGGATTCAACGGATAGGAATCGTACTTCACCGTTTGCTTTTACCGGGGCTAAATTCGAATTCCGCGCTGTAGGTTCATCGCAGAATATCTCTACGTCGATTACGGTAATCAACACGATAATTGCTGAAAGCTTAGACTATGTTGCTGAGCAGATTAAGGGAGCTGTTTCCGCGGGAAAGGATTTTAACGCTGGCGTTTTGCAGGTGATCTCTAAAATCGTTAAAGAAACTAAGTATATTCGTTTTGAAGGAAATAACTATTCAGAGGAGTGGGTCAAGGAAGCTAAAAAACGCGGTTTAGCGAATGTCGCTGCTACTTATGAGTCGCTGGAAGCTTTAAATAAAAAAGAAAATGTCGCTCTTTTTGAAAAATATAAGGTTTTTTCTAAAGAGGAGTTGGCTGCGCGGTATCACATTTGGATCCATATGTATAATCTCATTCTGGAAATCGAAGCTAATACTTTAAATGAGATGGTTAATGCTTCGGTGGTGCCAGCGGGTTATAAGTATGAGAAATTACTGGCTTCTACTTTGGATGAATTAGTTAAGCTTAAGAAAAGCGCGGGCCTAAAAATAAATGAGGCGGTATTAAATGATAAAAAAGAGCATCTTTGTGAGGTAGTTTCAAAGATTTATTATGTGCGTAAAAATTCTCTGGCGATGGTTAAACTGCTTGATAGGGCTAAACAGGTAGGCAGCGAAAAACGCGCGCAGATTTATTTTGAGGAGCTTAAGCCGTTAATGGAGCATATCCGCAGGCACGTGGACTCATTGGAATCTGTTGTTCCGGATGATACCTGGGATCTTCCCAAATATAGGGAGATGTTATTTATAAACTAAATATGCCTCGTAGGTCTATGAGGTATTTTATATTAGCGTAGAGCGTATAGCGTTTAGCGGATAGGAAAGAAAGCGTGTAGGAATAGCGGATAACATATAGTTAAAACATAGATTTTTACTATCCGCTATCCGCTCTACGCTCTACGTTCTACGCTATACGCTATACGCTCTACGCTCTACGCTATACGCTATACGCTAAAAATATGGATAATCGTCAGAAATTAGAAAAATACGGGTTGTATGATTCCCGTTTTGAACATGATTCCTGCGGCGTAGGATTTGTTTGCGATGTCAAAGGCAAAAAATCTTATGAAATTATTAAACAGGGCATGGAGGTTTTAGGCCGTCTTTCTCATCGCGGGGCAACTGGCGCCGACCCAGAGACCGGGGATGGCGCAGGCATACTTATTCAGGCGCCACATGAATTTTTGGCAAAAGCCTGCGCGAAGGAAAATTTTATTTTACCGTCCTCTGGCGATTATGGGATAGGCATGGTATTTCTTCCCACTAACAAAAAAGAGCGCGCGTTATGTAAGGGTATCTTTGCTAGAATTATTAAAGAAGAGGGCCAGGCCTTGCTTGGTTGGCGGATTGTCCCGGTTGATAATTCCGCGATTGGCAAAACCGCAAAGCTTACTCAACCGGTGATTGAGCAGGTTTTTATAGGTAAAGGTAAAGGTCTAAGTATAGGTAAGGATGGCCTTGATTTTGAGCGCAGGCTTTATATTATCCGCAAGAAAATAGAAAACGAAATCCGCTCTTTATTCTTAAAACAAAAATCATTTTTTTATATTACTAATCTTTCTTGCCGCACGCTTTCTTATAAAGGCCTGCTTATGCCTGAGCAGTTGGAGAAATTCTTTTTGGATTTAAAAGACAGCGCTCTTCAAAGCGCGATTTGTTTAGTGCATTCCCGTTATAGTACCAATACTTTTCCCACTTGGGATCTGGCGCAGCCTTTTCGGTTCTTGGCGCATAATGGAGAGATAAATACCTTAAAAGGGAATATAAATTGGATGACTGCCCGCCAAGGTTTACTAAAAAGTAAATTATTTGGTAAGGATTTAAAGGAAATTTTTCCGGTGATTGTTCCCGGGGGAAGCGATTCCGCGGCTATTGATAATGTTTTTGAACTTTTAGTTTTATCGGGTAGATCTTTGTCTCACGCGATGATGATGTTAATACCCAGCGCTTGGGAGCAGAATAATCTTTTGAGTCAAAATGTAAGAGATTTTTATAAATACCACACTTGTCTTATTGAGTCCTGGGATGGACCGGCAGCCATTGCCTTTACTGATGGCGTAAGGATTGGCGCGGTTTTAGACAGAAATGGTTTAAGGCCTAGCCGCTATATTGTGACCAAAAAGAATTTGGTAGTTATGGCTTCAGAGGCAGGGGTTTTAGATATCGCGCCGGATGATATTTCTATCTCAGGAAGGCTTGAACCGGGAAAGATGCTTTTTGTTGATACAGAAGAAGGCCGCATAATTGAAGATAAGGAAATAAAAGAAACAATGGCAAGCTCTAAGCCGTATGGAGAATGGCTTAAAAAAAATATGTTAGAGTTGGATAAATTATCAGCGGATAGCGTAGAGCGTATAGCGGATAGGAAAAGCAAAACGCTCTACGCTTTACGCTCTACGCTCTACGCTAATAAAAGCTATCCGCTATCCGCTAATAAAGTAGATCCGTTAACTCTATTCAAAGCTTTCGGTTACACCCGCGAGGATTTTAAATTTATCATTAAACCTATGGTGGAAGATTCTCATGAACCGAATGGCTCAATGGGTAATGATACCCCGCATGCGGTTTTATCTGATAAGCCGCAGTTGCTTTATAGTTATTTTAAACAGTTATTCGCGCAGGTTACTAATCCGGCAATTGACCCAATCAGGGAAGAGCTGGTGATGAGCCTTGATACGTATTTAGGGCCGCAAAAAAATATTTTGGATGAGCAGCCGCGGCATTGCCATAAGTTATTAGTAAAAAATCCTATTTTGACAAATGAAGATCTGAAAAAGATTCACGATATAAAAAAGAACGGTTTTAAAACAAAAACAATTTCTCTTCTGTTTAATATTTCAGAAAAAAACAATTTTAAAAAAGCATTAGACAGGATTTGCAAAGAAACAGAAGCCGCGATAAAAGAGGGTTTTACTTTTGTTATTTTAAGTGATCAGGGTATAAATAAAGATAAGGCCTGCCTTAGCGCGTTATTGGCAACGGCTTGTGTGCATCAGGATTTGGTAAGAAAGGCGCTGCGTACCCAGGTAAGTATTATTGTTCAAAGCGCTTCTCCGCGCGAGGTGCATCATTTCGCGCTCTTGTTTGGGTATGGCGCGGATTGTATTAATCCGTATCTTGCCTATGAAGCGGCCGCCTTTTTAATTAGAGATAAGGAAGTTGACTTAGATTTAGAGTCCGCGATAAAGCATTATATTAAGGCAGTGGATAAAGGCATTCTAAAGATACTCTCAAGAATGGGAATTTCTACTTTACAAAGTTATCGGGGCGCGCAGATATTCGAGGCATTGGGCCTAAGTTCAGAGGTAATTGATAAATATTTCACCGGAACAGTTTCCCGTATTGGAGGTATTGATTTAGGAATTATTGAGAAGGAAGCGCTTCTAAGGCACAAAGAGGCATTCGCGGTCGATGGTTTACAAAGGCCATTTTTAGCAACTGGCGGCCTGTATCAGTGGAAGAAAGACGGTGAATTTCATCTTTGGAATCCGGATAGTATTGCCGCTTTGCAGGGTGCGGTAAGAAATAATGATTCTAAAAAATACCAGGAGTTTGCGAAACTCATTAATGATCAATCAAGTAATCCTGCTACTTTAAGAAGCCTTTTTAAATTTAAAGAAGTTAAGCCTATTCCCATTGAAGAAGTAGAGCCGGTTAGCGAAATCGTCCGGCGTTTTGTTACCGGCGCGATGAGTTTTGGCTCAATTAGTAAGGCTTGCCATGAAACAATAGCTATCGCGATGAATAGATTGGGGGGTAGGTCTAATACCGGCGAAGGAGGAGAGGATCCAGCGCGTTTTGTCGCGTTCCCAAACGGAGATTCTAAGCGCAGCGCTATAAAGCAGGTTGCTTCCGGGCGTTTTGGCGTTATTACGAATTACTTAGTAAATGCTGATGAATTGCAGATTAAAATCGCGCAAGGCGCTAAGCCCGGGGAAGGCGGCCAGCTTCCCGGCCACAAAGTAAGCGCGGCTATCGCTAAGATTCGTTATACAACTCCCGGCGTAACTTTGATTTCTCCGCCGCCGCATCATGATATTTATTCTATTGAAGATTTAGCCCAGCTAATTTTTGATTTAAAAAATGTTAATCCGCGCGCGCGCGTTAGTGTAAAACTTGTTTCTGAAATTGGAGTAGGAACTATTGCCACGGGAGTGGCTAAGGGGCACGCGGATATGATTTTGATTTCCGGCGGAGATGGCGGCACCGGGGCATCCCCCTTAAGTTCCATTAAGCATGCCGGGCTTCCCTGGGAATTAGGTATTGCCGAAACACATCAGACCCTGGTTTTAAATGATTTAAGAAGCAGGGTGAGGCTTCAGGTTGACGGAGGAATGCGCACCGGCAGGGATGTGGCTGTGGCCGCGCTTTTGGGCGCGGAGGAGTTTGGATTTTGTACTTCAGTCTTAGTTGTTTTGGGATGTGTTATGCTTAGACATTGCCACTTAAATAACTGTTCTCTTGGCGTGGCTACGCAGGATGAACTTTTAGAGAAACGCTTTAGCGGGAAGCCGGAATATGTAGAAAATTATTTTCGTTTCATTGCCCAGGAATTGCGTCAGATTATGAGTAGTTTAGGTATTGTTAAAATAGATGATCTGATTGGCCGCGCTGATTTGTTGGAAGTAAATAGCAAGATTCTTCCCTGGAAAGCAAAGAAAATAGATTTTTCCCGGATTTTATATCAGCCAAAGGGCAATGGTCGGGCTTCCCATAGCCCGAGCCGCAAGCCAGAGGGCAGTGGTTTGGCTCCTTATAAACAGGATTACGGAATTGACAATATTCTAGATAGAAAACTTATCGAATTGGCTCGGGGCGCCTTGGAAAATAGGAAGCCAATTAAAATAGAGCTATCCATTAGAAATCATAATCGTAGTGTCGGCACGATGTTAAGCGGCGAAGTTTGTCGTATTTTTGGGGAGGATGGTTTACCCGCGAATACGATACACTTTAAATTTAAGGGTGTGGCAGGTCAAAGTTTTGGCGCTTGGCTTGCCAAAGGAGTTACTCTTGAGTTAGAAGGCCTGACGAATGATTATGTAGGTAAAGGTATGTCCGGAGGGAAAATTATCATCTATCCGGATAGGCAATCAAATTACAAAGTAGAAGAAAATATTATTATTGGCAATACTACTTTTTACGGAGCAATTTTAGGCTCTGCCTATATCCGCGGGATTGCCGGTGAGAGATTTTGTATCAGGAATTCCGGCCTTTACGCGGTGGTTGAGGGCGTAGGAGATCACGCTTGCGAATATATGACCGGAGGCAGAGTTGTGGTTATCGGCAGAACCGGAAGAAATTTTGCCGCGGGTATGTCAGGCGGTATCGCCTATGTTTGGGATAAGGACGGAGATTTTAAGAATAAGTGCAATATGGAAATGGTAATACTTGAGGCCGTGGCCGAAGAAGACGCGCGAACAATCGAGAAGTTGCTTTCTAATCACTATCATTATACGCGCAGTTCCAGCGCGAAAAATATCTTAGATAATTTTACTCCTGAATTAAAAAAATTTGTAAAAGTTATGCCCATTGAATATAAACGTGTATTAGGAGGCAGAAAAACAGAAGAGAAAATAGAGTTGGTGGAGGCATCAGATGGGTGATATTAAAGGTTTCTTAAAAGTTAAAAGGCAAGTATCTAAATGCAGGCCTGTTTGTGAACGCGTCCAAGATTATCGCGAAGTGGGCATATTACCTGCAGTCGAACATTCTATGGAGCAGGCTTCGCGCTGCATGGATTGTGGGACGCCGTTTTGTCTTTGGGGCTGTCCCATTAGTAATTATATCCCGGAATGGAATGATTTGTTATTTCGCGGCAAGTGGGAAAAGGCTTATTTGCTGCTTTCGGCTACTAATAATTTTCCGGAGATTACCGGCAGAATTTGTCCGGCTCTTTGCGAATATGCCTGTGTTTTAGAGATTAATGATGAGGCGGTAACTACAAGAGAGAATGAGTTGGCAATAATTGAGTACGCGTTTAAACATGGATTTATTAAGCCTAATCCGCCTAAGAGGCGCACCGGAAAAAAAGTGGCAATTATTGGTTCTGGCCCTGCGGGCTTATCTTGCGCGGATCAATTAAACAAGGCGGGGCATAATGTAGTGGTGTTTGAGCGGGATGATAAAATTGGCGGTATTCTTCGCTATGGGATCCCGGATTTTAAATTAGAAAAAAGGATTTTGGATCGGCGCTTAGAAATTTTGAAAAAGGAAGGAATAAAATTTATGCCGGGCATAAATGTGGGTATGGATTTAAAGGCGCCTTATTCAAGAAAAGAGTTTGACGCGATTTGTTTAGCTTGCGGTTCTCGTATTCCTCGGGATCTTCCGCCGAAGGCGGATCAGCCTGCGGCTGAAAAGATAGAAGGAAGGGAATTAAAAGGCATATATTTCGCGATGGATTATTTGATTCAATCAAATAAAAGAGCGCAAGGCGTAAAATTTTCTTCGGATGAACTTATTGATGCTAAAGATAAAAAAGTTGTGGTGATTGGCGGCGGGGATACCGGCGCGGATTGTATCGGCGTCGCGCATAGGCAAGGCGCGAAGAGCGTCACCCAGATTGAAATTATGCCGCGGCCGGCTGAATCCCGCACGCGTGATTATCCCTGGCCAAAGTATCCGCTGCTTCTTAAGGCTACTACCAGCCACCAAGAAGCTGGAATTCGCGATTGGTCGGTTTCCACAAAAAAGTTTATTGGTGAGAATGGACACGTAAAAAAGCTTTCTTGCTGCCGGGTTGAATTCAAGAAGAATGAATCAGGCCATTCTGTAATGGAAGAAATTTCCGGAAGCGAATTTGAACTCGATGGGGATTTGGTAATTTTAGCCTTGGGTTTTTTGCCCCCAGAGAGAAACAACTTGTTAAAAGAAAGTTTTCTGACTTCTCGGCGAGGCGTTTTTTCTTGTGGAGATATGCGTCGCGGTCAGTCTTTAATTGTTTGGGCCATTTCAGAAGGAAGGCGCTGCGCTGATTTTATGGATAAGTATTTGACGCAAGAAAATAATTTGCCGATTATCTAAAAATATCCTATAATAGGGATTGTCGCTCGTGTAGGGGGTAGCCATGCCTGTCCCGTACGATTCCGGGGTTTGACCGGACGATGATAATTTTTCGTAGGGGCGAGCTTGCTCGCCCAAAACAGAAATTATAAGATGATTTTTAAACGAGTCGCGGAGATTTTCAGGTGAAAAAGGGGGTTATTTAAAAATGTCTAAATATATTTTTATAACTGGCGGGGTTATTTCAAGTTTAGGTAAGGGGATTGCTTCTGCTTCCATAGGGAAGATATTAGAATCTCGAGGTTTAAAAGTTGCTTTAATGAAGCTTGACCCTTATATCAATGTTGATCCGGGGACAATGAATCCTTATCAACATGGGGAGGTTTACGTTACTGAAGATGGGGCAGAGACGGATTTAGATTTAGGCCATTACGAGCGTTTCACCAGCACGTTTTCATCAAAATTTAATAATATAACTACCGGACAAATTTATAACAGTGTAATTTCTAAGGAGAGGAAGGGAGATTATCTGGGGAAGACTATTCAGGTAATTCCGCATATCACAGACGCGATAAAGGAGAGGATAAGGAAGTGCGCGGAAGTTTCAAAAGCGGATATTGTGATTGTAGAGATTGGAGGAACAGTCGGTGATATTGAGAGCCTGCCTTTTCTGGAGGCATCCAGGCAATTTAGGCTGGATATGGGCTATGATAACGTGTTTTATATTCACCTCACACTTGTTCCTTATATCAAAGCGGCAGGAGAAGTTAAGACCAAGCCTACTCAACATAGCGTAGGTACTTTACGCGAGATTGGTGTTATTCCGGATGTTCTCATTTGCCGTACGGAAGAGTCGTTAACGGATAACGTGAAGGAGAAAATTTCTTTATTTTGCAATGTGAGAAAAGAGGCGGTTATCGAATCGCCGGATATGAGCTCTATCTACCAGGTCCCTTTAGTTTTTAAAAAGCAGATTCTGGATGAAATAATTTTGAGTCATTTTAAATTGATCTGCAAATCTTCAGATCTCAACGATTGGGAAAAAAACGTAGTGAATAGGGTGCTTAACCCTAAACATAAAGTAACTATTGCCGTAGTCGGCAAATATATTGAATTGCAGGATGCTTATAAATCAATTTATGAAGCGCTTATTCATGCCGGAATTTATAATGACGCGCGAGTGGAAATAAAAAGAATTGACTCCGAGAGTTTAGAAGATACTAAGATCGATCAGGCGTTTGAGGGGGTTTCAGGGGTATTGGTTCCCGGAGGATTTGGTTATCGCGGGATTGAGGGAAAAATTAAAGCAATCAAATTCTCTCGGCTTAACAAGGTTCCATTTTTAGGCATTTGTTTGGGTATGCAGTGCGCGGTAATTGAGTTTGCGAGGAATGCCTGTAATTTAAAGACAGCTAATTCCACGGAGTTCAAGTTAACAAAATATCCTGTTATTAGTTTGTTAGAAGAGCAAGGCAAGCTTAAAGATATGGGAGGCACGATGCGCTTAGGCGCGTATCCGTGTAAAATCAAAAAGAATAGCCTCGCGGACCAAGTCTACGGTAAAAATTTAATTTATGAGCGTCATCGGCACAGATATGAGTTTAATAATAAATTTAAGAAATTATTTGAAAAGAATGGTATGCTTCTCTCCGGGGTTTGTCCGGGGAGAGATTTGATTGAGATAGTTGAGCTAAAAGGCCACCCGTATTTTATCGCGGTCCAATTCCATCCTGAATTCAAGTCAAAACCGGATAAAGCCCATCCGTTGTTTAGCGGTTTTATCAATGCAGCATTGCAATTTGAGACTGTTGCGTAATAGCAAATTTTCGTTGTTTTGTATTTATTGTGAACATAGTTACGAATTTAATAATCAACATAGGGTGGGCAAGCCCACCCCTACGCGATGTATACGACGATTCGTAGGGGCGAGCTTGCTCGCCCAAAAAGAGCGCTCGATACGACAAAGCGGGTTACTAATGTATTGGTGTGGGGTGAAAATTCGTGGTAATTCGTGTTTATTTTTCTTGACAAAAGTTGTTTCGGTGCTAAGATTTTGTCAATAATTTAAGACAGCCGGAACTTGCAAAGAAGCAGGTTGGGTTTTTCGAAAGAAGTATAGAACAAAGACGTTCTGAATACTTTCTAAGGTGTCTTTTTAATTTTTAGCTTTGGCTTTCGATAGCCAAAGCTATAGGCAGAGAAATTGTGTAACAAATAGAAAAGGAGAATTAAAATGATTCAATGGCCAAAGACAAATGATGCTTTAGGGAGTGTGAATAGAGGCAATCCCGCGGAATCAGGCTTATGCACCTTGTGCCGGGCTGATTGTATGGGAAAATGTGAAACATGGCTTTCGAGCCTTAAGGGAAGAAAAATGCTCTACCCCAGGGATTATAGTTTTACTACAGCAGGCAGTTCCAATACCTCTCATACGGGTGTTTGCTATAATTCTTTGCGTATAAATGGATATAATTACGGAGTTACTGGTTTGCCAAAAGGGTTATCCAATTCTGAAGATGATTGTATTTTTCCGAATGTAAGCCTTGAGGGTGAATTTGGGCAGCAAGTAAAGACAAAGTTTAAAATTCCTGTGATGACCGGCGCGTTAGGCTCAACATTTATTGCCGCTAAATATTGGGAATCTTTTGCTGTAGGCGCGGCGCTAGTAGGTTTTCCAATTGTAGTTGGCGAAAACGTAGTTGGTATTGATCAGAAAGCGGAAATAAAAGACGGCAGGATTTTGAAGGCGCCGGAATTAGATAGAAGGATTGAGACATTTTTACGTTATTATGACGGATATGGCGCGATTATCGTGCAGATGAATGTGGAAGATACGCGTAATGGCGTTGCTGAATACGTGATTGAGAAATATGGTGATAAGGCGATTATTGAACTTAAGTGGGGCCAGGGAGCAAAGTGTATCGGTGGAGAAATTCAGGTAAATAGCCTTGACTACGCCCTTTTCTTAAAGAAAAGAGGTTATGTGGTTGACCCTGATCCTACGATTCCGGAAGTTCAAGAGGCTTTTAAACACAAAGCAATTAAGTCATTCGCGCGCCACAGCCGTTTAGGTTATACAAGCCTATCTTCTTCTGACGCTGTGAGAGAAAATTTTATGAAGGCGGTTAAATATTTGCGTAAAATCGGTTATAAGCGCATTTCTTTAAAAACCGGTTCTTACGGAATGGAAGCTTTGGCGATGTCTATAAAATACGCTACTGACGCGAAATTAGACTTGCTTACTATTGATGGTTCAGGCGGCGGAACTGGAATGAGCCCGTGGAATATGATGGAGGCATGGGGAGTTCCTTCTCTTCTTTTGCATGCTAAGGCTTATGAGTACGCGCAAATGCTTACTAAAAAAGATAAGAAAGTTGTGGATATGGCTTTTGCTGGCGGTCTAGCCCGTGAAGACCATATTTTTAAGGCGTTGGCTTTAGGCGCTCCGTATACGAAACTTGTTTGTATGGGCCGCTCGTTGATGATTCCCGGATTTTTGGGCTCGAATATCGAGGGAGCATTGAATCCGGCAGTAAAAGAAAAAGTTTGTGGCAATTGGGATAAGCTTCCTGCTTCGGTTGCTGAATTCGGAGCTACTGTTGATGAGATATTTTCCGGATACTATGATGTGCAGAAAAAGGTTGGCAAGGATGAAATGAAAAATATTCCGTATGGCGCGGTTGCTGTTTGGACATTGGCGGATAAATTAGCCGCAGGGGTTCAGCAGTTAATGGCTGGCGCGAGGAGATTTTCGCTCAAGACAATTACCCGGGATGATATTTTCTCTGCCAACCGTGAGACTGAAAAGGAAACCGGAATCGCGTTTATTACAGATGCGGCTGATGCCAAGGCAAAGAAGATCATGAAGGCGGCCTAATGGACTTAAGGAGTTTTCTGTTTTAAGAAATACAAAAAAAGGTAATAGTTCAGCTCTTGGAAGTACTTGTGTCATTCAGACTGTGTCATAATCGTTAAAAATTCGTCATTCCGGCGAAAGCCGGAATCCAGTGAGTTGTGTTATTGCCGGAGAATGGATTCCGGCTTTCGCCGGAATGACACCAAAACCGAATTATGACGCAGTCTCATTGCGAGGAGCGATAGCGACGAAGCAATCTTTTTAAAGAGATTGCTTCGCCCTTCGGGCTCGCAATGACACCGACGGGTACTTCCGAGAGCTGAACTATTACAAAAAAAGCGCCTCTGCGAAAGCAGAGGCGCTTTTTTTATTGAGTAGTTACTCCTTGACAATTTTGATTTTGGAGTCTTTAAACCGTGTAGGCGAATCTAAGATGAGCGCTTTGGCGCGTTTTATGCGCGTGACTACCGCCGCGATGACCGGCACTGTGGATAGGCTGGTTAGGGGCGGATATTGTTTAAGACAGGATGATTCTAAAGACAGGCGGATTATTAAAGTAAAACTTAGCTTGCGCGGTACGAAGCTGGTTAAGAAGATCAATGTCCAGCGGCGAGAGATGATTATTAAAATTTTTAGCAAGATTTCAGAAAAAGATCGGCTTGATTACCTGCGTATTCTGACGCGAATAAAGGAGATGTTGGTTCAAGAAAATTTCGTTTAAAAATGAAAAGACTATTTTTTTTGTTAATCGTACTTACTTTTTTTTTACCGTCTATTGTCCACGCGCAAGAGATAACTTTGACTCTTGATGAAGCGATAGTTATTGCCTTGCGGGATAACCGCGGCATTTTGCTTAAGGCAGAAGATGTTAAAAAAGCGAAAGAGAAAATCTCTGAGAGTAAAGCCAGTTTTTTCCCGACGCTAAATCTTACTGGAAGCCTGACAGATACTCGGGGGTATTACGCGAAGGACTTGGCGCAAACTACTGCTGGAGCCGCTTTAAAACAATACCTTTATAGAGGTGGCGAGGTTGTTAATACTATCCGGTATAATAACGCTAAATTTGAAGTGGCGCGGGCTATTATGGATAAGACAAAATTAGAATTAGTTTTAGACGTAACAAAGGCATTTTATGCTTTACTTCTCAGTGAGGAATTTACGCGGTTAAATAGAGGGATACTTGAAAACGCGCGAGAACATTTGAATTCTTTACTTTTACGTTATAAAAACGGAGAGGTTTCTGAATCTGATATTTTAGGTATTCAGTTGTCGCTTGCCGTAACAGAAGAGGCTTATAGCGCGTCTTTAAATCAGGTTGAAACAGGCGAAGAGCTTTTGAGAAATTTATTATATTTAGGTTTTGACGCGCGGATAAAATTAACGGGCGTGTTTAATTATGAAGAGCGCGTGATTGCTTTTGATGAAGCATTTTTAAAAGCGATGCGTAATAGGCCGGAAATAAAGCAATATGAGGCGCAGGAGAACGCGGATAAGAGGTCAATTGAAATTGCCAAGGCGGGTAACCGTCCGGATATTTATGCCTCTTGGGATTATTACGGCCGTTCGCGCGCAAGTACAGCTATGGAAAAAAACCAGAATGATTATAATGTGATTGGCCTGACTTTCTCCGGGCCTATATTTGATGGTTGGTTGACCAAGGCTAAGATTGAGCAGGCAATCGTGGATTTAAAAGCAACGCGTCTTATTAAAGAAAAAACCGTTAAGGATATCGCTTTGGAATTAAAAAATACTTATTTAGAGCTGAAGAACGCTATTGCCAGAATAAAGGCCAGCCAAACCGAGGAGGGCCTTTATAAAAATACATTTTTAGTATTACAGGAAAAATACAAAGCCGGCCAGAGCAGTTCCCTTGATTTGGGTGATGCCGGGCTAAAATACGAGGTTTCTTTGTTTAATCAAAAGCAGGCAATTTACGATTACATTATCGCTAAGGCAAAGTTTGAGCAGGCAACAGGAGGGATATAAAAATGAAAAATGCAAAATATAGAATGCAAATTTGTCTTTATCTTTTTATTCTATTGTTCGTCTGCCCTGCCATGGCAGAGCAAGCGAAACAAGTTGTTAAGGCCGCGCCGGTAAAAAAAGAAAATTTTACTTTATCCTTTGATTATGTCGGTAGCCTTAAGGCAAAAGACGAAGCAAAGGTTTTTTCTAAAGTTACCGGGAAGCTTTTTGAATATTTGGTTGAGGAGGGGGATGTAGTGCAAAAAGGCCAGGCGCTGGCAAATATTGACCGCGATGAAACCGGATTAAAATTTGAATTAGCCAAAGTTGAGTCTCCGATTTCCGGCATTGTCGGAAGAATCCTTCTTGATAAAGGGGCTAGCCTTACGCCCGGCTTAAGCGCGGTAGCAATTGTCGTAAATATGGATGAGGTAATTGTCCAGCTGAATATCCCTGAGCAGGATATACCTTATATGAAACGCGGTCTTAGAGCAGTCATTGCGGTAGAGGCTTATCCGCGTGAAGAATTTTTCGGAGAGGTTTGGCGCGTCAGCGAGATGGTTGACTCGCAAACCCGCACCCTGCCAATAGAAATCTCTATCCCGAATAACAGCCATCATTTAAAATCCGGGATGTTTTGCCGGATTAAAATTATTGCCTCAGTTTTAAGCGATGTTTTGGTTTTACCTCAAGACGCCGTTGTGCAGGATGGAGGAGAAAAATTTGTCTTTTTGGCAGAGGGTAATATTGCTAATAAAACTAAGGTTACTACGGGCCGGCGCGATAACAACAGGCTTGAGATATTAACCGGGATAAAAGAAGGAGATATAGTGATTGTTTTCGGCCAGCAGGACCTAAAAGACGGCGCGGCAATAATCGTTGATAGAGAGGGAAGAGGAGAATGAAATTACCTGAATTCGGCGTAAAATACCCGGTAGCAAATCTGATGATTTTTTTCGCGGTCCTAGTCTGGGGGATAGTTTCTTTTTTTCGGCTTCCTCTTGATTTGATGCCTGAAATTGAACCGCCTTCAATTTCTGTTATTACTGTTTATGAAGGGGCTTCCGCGGAAGATGTAGAAAGTAAGGTTACCGAGGTTATAGAAAATAACCTTGCCACTGTTGCTAACTTAGACAAGCTTACCTCGCGTTCTATGGAGGGAACATCCGTAGTCTCCTGCCGTTTTAAATGGGGGGTTAATCTTGATGAGGCCTCAAATGATATCCGCGATAAATTAGAATTTGCCAAACGACTCCTCCCTGAGGAAATTGATACGCCGATTGTCTTTAAGTTTAACACCTCAATGATCCCTATTCTTTATTTCTCTGTCAGCTCCGAAAAATACTATACCCAATTATACCATCTGATGGATAAAAATGTGGCTGAGGCGCTTAAACGGCTTCCCGGGGTCGGGGCAGTGCAGATTTCTGGCGGAAGAGAGCGCCAGATTAATGTCAGCCTTGACCGCGGCCGCCTAGAGGCATATAACATCTCCCCCCAACAGGTAATCAACAGGCTCTCTGAAGAAAATATCACCCTTCCTGCCGGCGGCCTAAAAATTGGTTTTACCGATTACAGCCTGCGCGTGCCCGGAGAATTCAGCAATCCCGAACAGATAAAAGACATCATCCTCACCCAGCAGGCTGAAAAAACCGTTTATCTTAAGGATGTTGCCAGTGTAGCGGATTCTTTTAAGGAAGAGACAATGTTTGTGCGCTCAAATAATGTCCCCAGTGTAATGATGATGATACAGAAACGTTCCGGCGCCAATACCGTGGATATCGTTAAGAGTGTGCGCAAGGAACTATTGCGGCTCCAACCTCTCCTACCAGAAGGAATTAAGTTTGCCGTGCTTATGGATAATGCCGAACATATTGAACAGTCAATTAATGATTTGTCTCAGACTATTTACTGGGGGGGAATTTTTGTGGTAATTGTGGTTTTCTTTTTCCTGCGCCAATTTTTACCCAGCCTAATCATTACCCTGACTATCCCGTTTTCCCTGATTATCGCTTTTACCTTTATGTATTTTTTCGGTTACACAATTAACATCATCTCCCTTTCCAGCCTGGCTATTGCCATCGGAATGGTCGTGGACAACGCGATAGTAATTGTGGATAATATCGTGCGCAAACTTGAACGCGGCCAGAAACCGAAAGAGGCGGCAATCTTTGGCTCTTCTGAAGTAGGCTCGGCAGTCAGCGCCTCAACCTTTACCACTGTAGTTGTTTTTCTGCCGATGGTTTTTATTACCGGAATAGTCGGGGTTTTCTTTAGACAATTAGCAGTAATGATTACGGTTACGCTTCTGGCTTCGCTTTTTACTGCTCTCACCTTCAGCCCGATGCTCTCTTCTTTATGGTTAAAAAATCCCGCGGCAGAACCTGTAAAGGACAAAAAAGACCTTTGGCGGTTTCTTTATGAGAAAAGCGGAAAACTACTTTCTTTTTTTGATTATACTTACGCGAAAATTTTAACTCAAGCGCTTAAATTTAAAGGTGCAACTATTTTTATTGCTATTGGCGTATTTATCTTTAGTATTTTTCTTATTTCCCGCGTTGGAACGGAATTTGTTCCGGAAGAAGACTCCGGCGATTTGACCATTACAGTAGAGATGCCGGTTGGTACGCGCGTAGAAGAGACTGACCGCGCGGCAAGGGCAATGGAAAAAATTATCTATGGAGAAGTTCCGGAGGCTAAACAGGTATATTCGCGCAGCGGACAATCAACCACAAGCGGTCGGTTCGGTTCGGTATTTAGCGCAAAAAGCGGCTCAAATGTCGCGACTGTCGGGATTAAATTAAGCAAAACAACACAGCGCAGCCGCTCTGCCAAGGAAATCGGAGAAAGTCTGCGACCAAAGCTTAAAACTATCCTCGGGGTAAAAAAAGTAAATATTTCTTCCATTAGTCCGATTTCCCGATTGATGTTCGGGGCAGGCAAACCTGTCTCTGTAGAAATCCTTGGGAATGATTTTACAATTACAGGCCAACTTGCTAATAAAATTAAAGATAAGATGGAACGTATCCCCGGCGTGGTTGATACAAGTATTTCGCGCGACATAGGCAAACCAGAGCTACAAATTGAGGTTGACCGTACCAAGGCATCTTTATTAGGGCTAAGCATGCGCCAGATTACAGATACGTTGCGTACTTATTTTTACGGGAGTGCTGCTACCAAATACCGCGAGGCAGGAGAAGAATATGATGTTTTTGTGCGGCTTAAAGACGAGGACCGCGCCAGTATAAGTGATATAGAAAATATTTCTTTGCTGAATTCCGCGGGCAAGGTTATCCGTTTAAGCAGTATAGCGGCAGTAGTTTATAAGACCGGACCCATACAGATTGAACGCCAGAATCAAGAGCGCATTATTAAGGTAGAGGCGAATGTTTTCCGGCGTTCCTTAGGTGAGGTGGCTAAAGATGTGCGCAAAATAATTGAGACGGAAAATATCCCGCAGGGCATAACAGTAAATCTGGGCGCAGATGTGGAAGAACAGGCAAAATCCTTCCGGGATTTATTTCTTTTATTTTTACTGGGGGCGCTTTTGGTTTACATGGTAATGGCCAGCCAATTCGGCTCCCTAATTGACCCGTTTATTATTATGTTTTCCGTGCCTTTTGCTTTTACGGGCGTGGCTTTTAGCCTTTTTGTTACAGGGACAACCTTAAATATTGCTTCTTTTATCGGCCTGATTATGCTCGTCGGTATCGTCGTAAATAACGCGATTGTTTTAGTTGATTATATAAATATATTGCGTTCCCGCGGGCTCTCTATTGCTGACGCGGTGGTTACCGGCGGCGCAAACCGCTTGCGGCCGGTTTTAATGACTACCATCACTACCTTGTTCGGGATGATTCCGCTTGCCTTTAGCCGCGGGGAAGGCTCGGAAACTTGGAGGCCCATAGGTATCAGCATGATCGGAGGCCTAAGTATTTCTACTCTCATTACATTAGTTTTAGTCCCGGTTATTTACGCGCTTATTAAAGGCAGGAGGCATAAACAATGAAGCTAGTTTTGATTACTTATAATGAAGCAATTGACATAGAGGTTATGGATGCCTTAGAGGCCTGCGGTATTAACATTTTACTAAATGGCAGCGTGTTTTAGGTAAAGGCAAAGTAAGTGAGCCGCATTTAGATAGTAACGTATGGCCGGGCCTAAATAATGTTTTAGCGGTGGCTTGCGAGGATGATTTGGCTAAGAAACTTTTATCCCGCGTAAGAAAATTGAGAGAAACCTTAAATAAGGAAGGCGTAAAAGCCTTTCTCCTGCCGATAGAAGAGGTTACCTAAGTAAATAGCACAAATTAGGAGTCATTCGTAATTATTGTGGAAAGTAATGTGTCATTGCGAACCCGAGCGTTAGCGAGGGTGAAGCAATCTTTTAAAGAGTTACTTCGTAAAAAGATTGCTTCGTCGTCGCTAAAAAGCGCTCCTCTTCGCAATGACACGTTACTACCCTTATCCATCAGGAAATTAAAATAATTATTGGGATTGGCGGAGTTGACGGAGAGATAGCGGAGCAAAGGCTGAGGTTGAGGCTGAGAAAGAGAAGGCAGAGCCTGAGCCAAGCCTGTCTGCTGAAGTAGGAGAGAGAAGCAGAGAATTAAAGATAAGAATTTTGTAGAGACGCCCCACTGGGGCGTCTCTATGTTGTTATTTTTGTTAATCATAATAATCCCACGAACCGCGGTTCATCAACAGCTGATAGCTGATATGTATTTTTGTAATAAAGTATACACTATAAATTATGGGATTTCTATACCAAAAGGGGTAAAAAAGAAAGCGGTTGCTTTGGGGCAATATTATTCATAATAATTTCGAAATTGCGAAATTGCGGAAAATAGGGTCAGCGACTATTTTATTACAGAAAAACGGTCGCTGTCCCTAATTTCCCCTAATTTCCATCTATACTTATATGGGCTGGCCTGATTTTTGTGAGATAAAACTTGACGCTTATATAAGTTCGTGTTATATTTCAGCCAGGAGGTGGAAACAATGGCAAATAATTCTCTGGAAGATAGAATTTCTATTAACCCCAACATCTGCTTTGGAAAACCCTGTATTAAAGAAACCAGAATTCCTGTTTATATGGTTCTGGAACTTATTGAACAAGGGCTGGCTATAGAGGAAATTATTAAACAATGCTATCCTGATATTACCCCCGAAGATATTAAAGCCTGCATTCATTACGCTGCCTGTATCTTTAAAAACGAAGAAGTTTTTGTCCAAGAGGTTAACTAAATGAAGTTATTTGCTGACCATTGTTTCTTTAGCTGTGGCGTAGAACTCTTGCGTAAGAATGGCTACGATATTATTAAAGCCTTAGATGTGGGATTGCAAAAGGCTAGTGATGAAGAGATAGTTTCGTTTTGCAGAAAAGAAAATAGAATTATTCTTACCTTAGATAATGATTTCACCAGTCTTTATAGATTCCCCTTAGGAACCCATAAAGGAATTGTATTTTTTAGAATTAACCCTTTCGCTCCCGATGCCCTTCTTAACATCTTGAACCCCTTAGTAGAAAAAAAGATGTTTGCTTCCTTTGAAAATGCCATGGTAATTGTAAAAAAAGACAAAGTTCATATTACTCGGCCTACAAGAGCTATCGAAACTGCCTGAAACTACTTTAACTTTTCCCCTTTTTATCGCTTTTATGGTATCATTCCCAAATTAAGTTGCGTTTTATGTTGACGGACTAAAGGAATATGTTATACTTAGTTAGTTAGCGCTGAAAAGTCCTCATTTTCGTGTCATTGAGACTGTATCACAATAATAAAATGCGTGTCAAGAGCGAGCGAAGCGAAGCAATCTTTTTAACATTCTTCGTCGTAAAAAGATTGCCACGGGCTGATAAATCAGCCCTCGCAATGACACGATAAGGATTGCGAGACAGCCTGAATGCCACTTTTTTAGTATTAACTACTTAATTTTTATTTATAAAGAGATAATAATAGAGATGCTTAGGCATAACTTTTTATACTATAAATAGAAGATGTGTGGAATATTTGGGATTTATCCGCATAAAGAAGCCGCAAAAATTACTTACCTTGGATTATACGCGCTTCAGCATCGTGGCGAAGAATCTGCCGGCATAGTTACCCACAATGGCTCGAAGCCCCATATCCATAAAGCCCTTGGCCTGGTTAGTGAGGTATTTGATAAGAAAGCTATTTCTAGCCTCAAAGGCGATTTAGCGATTGGTCATGTGCGCTATTCCACAACAGGAAGCAGTACCTTAAAAAATGCCCAGCCGTTTTATGTAAAAACTAAAAACTGTCATATTGCTATAGCCCATAATGGAAATATTGTCAACGCGTTTCAATTACAGCGGCAATTAGAAGATAAGGGCGCGTTGTTTCAGACGACTATGGATTCAGAGGTGATCGCGCATCTTATCGCCCATAGCCCTAAGAGAGATTATCAAGAGGCAATCCCGTGGGCGCTTGCGCAGTTAAAAGGCGCGTATTCCTTAGTTTTAATGTTTAATAATATTCTAATTGGTTCACGAGACCCTTTAGGATTTCGTCCGCTTTGTTTAGGAAAATTAGGCGCGGCGTATGTCCTAGCCAGTGAAACCTGTGTATTTGATTTAATCGGCGCTCAATATGTCCGGGATATCTTGCCGGGGGAGACTGTCTTTATTCAAAAGGATAAAATAGATTCGATTAGGCCGGTTATAAAAAAAGATTGTGGGTTTTGTATTTTTGAATACATTTATTTCGCGCGGCCGGACAGCAATATTTTTGAAGAGAATGTTTATCAGACAAGAAAAAAATTAGGCCAACAGCTTGCGCGGGAATTTCCTGTTAAGGCTGATATTGTTATGCCTGTCCCTGATTCCGGTACTTGCGCCGCGTTAGGTTACGCGCAGCATTTAGGCATTTCTTATGAAATGGGAATGATGCGTAATCATTATATTGGCAGGACTTTTATTCAGCCAGATCAGGCCCAGAGGGATTTCCGGGTGAAGGTAAAACTTAATCCGGTGAAGCCGATTTTAAAAGATAAAAAGGTTGTGGTTATTGAGGATTCAATTGTGCGCGGCACAACCTCAAAGGTCAGGATTAAAACTATTCGTGAGGCAGGAGCAAAAGAGGTGCATATGCGGGTAAGCTGCCCGCCGCTTATCAGCCCTTGTTTTTATGGCATTGATTTTCCCACCAAGAAAGAACTTATTGCCGCTAAGCATAGCATTGATTGGATACGTGATTTTATCGGCGCGGATAGCCTTGAATATTTAAGCAAAGAAGGGATGCTGGAAGCTATGCCTTTACCAAAAGATAAATTTTGCACTGCTTGTTTTGATGGAAAATACCTCATAGAGCCGCCGAAAAAAATATCAAAGTACATATTGGAGTAAAAGATAATAATTTATACTATTATACGCTCTACGCTATCCGCTATACGCTAAAAATATGGAAGCAATTCTTGTATTAGAAGACGGAATGATATTTAGGGGTAAATCTTTTGGCGCTTCTGGCGAAAGCTATGGCGAGATAGTTTTTAATACCAGTATGGCAGGGTATCAGGAGATCTTGACAGACCCTTCTTATAAAGGCCAGATTGTTACGATGACGTATCCTTTAATTGGTAATTATGGCGTAAACAGGCTTGATACAGAGTCAGCAGGGTTGTTTCTGGAAGGATTCGCGGTAAAAGAATATAGTAAAATTGCCAGTAATTGGCGCAAGGAGCAGTCATTAGGAGAATACTTAGAAGAAAATAATATCATGGGTATTGAAGGGATAGATACAAGAGCGCTAACCTTGCATGTCAGAGAAAAAGGCGCGATGAAGGCAGTTTTATCTACGCGAGATTTGGATGAAAAGAGTTTAGTGGAAAAAGTAAAAAAGTCATTGGGACTGACGGGAATAGACTTAGTTAAAGAGGTAAGTTGTGCCAAAAAATATATCTGGCCTAGTTTAAAGAAAGCTAAATATAAGGTTGTAGTGATTGATTGCGGGGTAAAATATAATATTTTAAGAGAGCTCGTTGAGCATAATTGCGAAGCAGTAGTTGTGCCGGCTGAAACAAGAGCAGAGGATATTTTAGAGCTTAAACCTGACGGGGTTTTGCTTTCTAACGGCCCGGGAGATCCATCAGCAGTAAAATATGTTGTAGAAACAACAAGAGGCTTAATTGGTAAATTGCCGATATTCGGAATCTGCCTTGGCCATCAGATGTTAGGGCTTGCTTTTGGCGGTAAAACCTATAAACTTAAATTCGGCCACCATGGCGCGAATCATCCGGTTAAGGACTTAAAGACAGGAAAAGTTTGTATAACAGCGCAAAATCACGGTTTTTGCGTGGACATAGATTCTTTGGATAAGAAAGATATAGAGCTTACGCATATAAATTTAAATGACGATACCCTGGAAGGAATGCGGCATAAGAAATTGCCTGTTTTTTCTGTTCAGTTTCATCCCGAGGCATCTCCTGGTCCGCATGATACGAAATACCTATTTGGGAAATTTATAGAGATGATGAAGGATAGCGTATAGCGTAGAGCGTAGAGAAAAGGCAAAAGACTTTTATTAAACGCTCTACGCTCTACGCTAAATGCTAATTTTACTATCCGCTCTACGCTCTACGCTAATTATTATGCCTAAACGTACTGACATAAAGAAGATTCTAATTATTGGTTCAGGCCCGATTATTATCAGCCAGGGTTGTGAATTTGATTATTCCGGAACTCAAGCCTGCAAGGTTTTAAGGCAGGAAGGTTATAAAGTAGTTTTAATAAATTCAAATCCTGCTACTATTATGACCGACCCTCAAATGGCAGACGCGACATATATTGAGCCAATGACCGTAGAGGTCATAGAAAAGATTATCGCCAGAGAAAGGCCGGACGCGTTATTGCCTACATTGGGAGGGCAGACCGCTTTAAATATATCTATAGATTTAGCGGAAAAAGGAATCCTTAAAAAATATAAGGTAGAAACCATTGGCGTAGATATAAAGGCAATCAAAAAAGGCGAAGACAGGCAGCTTTTTAAAAAGGCGATGCAAAAAATTGGCCTGGACCTGCCTAAAAGTAAAAAGGCCTATAATTTAAATGAGGCCATAGAGGCGGTTAAAGAGATAGGTTTTCCGGTGATTATTCGGCCGAGTTTTACATTAGGCGGAACAGGCGGAAGTGTTGCTTATAATATAGAAGAATTTAAGGATTTGGCAAAGTATGGCCTTGAGTCCAGCATGAACAGCGAAATTCTTATTGAGGAATCGGTAATTGGCTGGAAGGAGTTTGAATTAGAGGTAATGCGGGATTCAATGGATAATGTGGTAATAGTTTGTTCCATTGAAAATTTTGATCCGATGGGCGTACATACAGGAGATAGTATTACTGTCGCGCCTATTCAAACGTTAACTGATAAAGAATATCAAAAAATGCGCGACGCCTCAATTGCCTGCATAAGAGAGATAGGCGTTAGTACAGGAGGCTCTAATATTCAATTCGCGATTAATCCTGAAACCGGGCGCATGGTTATTATTGAGATGAATCCAAGGGTTTCAAGAAGCTCTGCTCTGGCGTCTAAGGCGACTGGTTTTCCCATCGCGAAAATTGCCGCGAAGTTAGCCGTGGGTTATACCTTAGATGAGATCCCTAATGATATTACCAAAGAAACGCCCGCTTGTTTTGAACCGGCAATAGATTATTGCGTGGTAAAAATTCCCCGCTTTACTTTTGAAAAATTTCCATCCGCTGATCCCACGCTTACAGTTTCTATGAAGTCCGTTGGTGAGGTAATGGCGATAGGGAGGACTTTTAAGGAGGCTTTGCAGAAGGGCCTGCGTTCTCTGGAGATTAAAAAGTATGGTTTAGAAAGTTTAGGCGAATTGGATAATGGCGCGTGGGAAAAGATTGAGCAAAAGTTAAGAATACCTAACGCTGAAAGGATCTTTTATATTGGCGATGCCTTAAGGATAGGGGTGGATATAGAAAAAATTAATGAATTAACCAAGATTGACCGTTGGTTTTTGGCAAATATAAAAGAAATAATTGATTTAGAGAAAGAGATTATAAAAAACAAGAATAATATTACAAAAGAGCTCCTTACTCAAGCGAAGGAATTTGGTTTTAGCGATAGGCAGTTGAGTCGTTTACTAGGTAAAAATGAAGAAGACATGTATAAATTACGCGAATCATTTAATATTTTTCCCGTGTATAAACTTGTAGATACCTGTGCCGCGGAGTTCCATGCCGCTACACCTTATTATTATTCTACGTATGGCTAATTTTAAATATAAGGCGCGTGATAAATTTTCTAAGCTTGCTATAGGCACGATTGTCGCTGAAACCAGCGATTTTGCCGCGAAAGAACTGGCGGATATGGGCTATATTCCCATATCCATTATTGAAGCGCGTGATTTGGGCGTTGGAAAGATTCTTAAGCGGTTTAAGCGCGTGGGGCTTCAAGAGTTGGATGTTTTTACGCGCCAGCTTTATTCTATGCAAAAGGCGGGGCTTCCTTTGTTATCAAACTTAGAGACGCTGGCACAACAAACAAAAAATAGATATTTTAAATCTGTTATTGAAAAAATTGCCCTCAATATTAAAGGAGGCTTAAGTTTCTCTGATAGCTTAAAAGAGCAATCCCAAATTTTTAATGGTATCTACGTCGCGATGATTAAGGTCGCGGAGACCAGCGGTAATATAGTGGGTGTTTTGGAAAGGCTCTCGGGGTTATTAGAGCAGGAGATTGATACTTCCAGCCGCATAAACGCGGCCACGCGTTATCCGATGTTGGCATTTTCTGCTTTATGTGTAGCTTTTCTTATTGTGATTACCTTTGTCATTCCGCGTTTTGCGGTTATTTACAGCCAGTTTAATACGTTATTGCCTCTTCCGACAAGGATTTTAATCGCCCTTAGTATTAGTATCAAGAAATTTTGGTATTTATTTATTTTGTTGACAGGAGCAGGTATTTTTGGTTTAAGGAGTTTCATTAATTCAAAAATAGGCAGGCCTATTTTTGATAATCTTAAATTAAAGATTCCGGTTTTGGGGCCGTTGATAACCTTGCTTATTATGTCGCGTTTCGCGCGTGTTACCGCCATATTAATGGAAAGCGGCGTGTCTATTTTAGAGGTGTTGGATTTAACGGCAAACACGTCCGGAAATATTATTGTCGCGCGGGCAATCGGGCATATCAAGGAAAATGTTAACCAGGGCAAGGGTATGTCTGAACCGATGAAGGTAAGCAATTTGTTTCCTATTGTTGTAGTTCAGATGGTCTCAACCGGAGAACAAACAGGCAGGATGGGCGAATTGCTTATAAATGTGGCGGATTATTATGACAGGGAAACAGCTTATATGATCAGGAATTTGACTACTTATATTGAGCCTATATTAATTTTTGTTTTAGGGATTATGGTTTTAATTATGGCTTTGGCTATATTCCTGCCGATGTGGAATTTGATTAAATTGTTTAGGCCGGGGTAGTTAGAAAATGAAAAATGAAAAATTATTCTGATAAAAAAGCCCTAATGGGATTTACGCTTATTGAGTTTTTGGCGGTTATTTGTCTGATATTTGTATTGATTGGCAGTTTCGTGGTATATGTTAATATTACCTTAGCCGCAGCCAGAAAAACAGCTTTGAAAGATGAACTAATGAATATACGTATGGCTGTGGAATATTATCATATTGTTAACGCGAGGTATCCGCTAGAGTTAGCAGCACTTTATAAGAAAAAATATTGACTGCAAAAAATTTTACTGGTATAATTCTTTTTGAACAATTTCTTCAAAAAGGCAGGGTAGATAAGGAAGGTTATCTCTTAGACCCTTTTATGAATAGATACGATTATAATAGTGAAAAAGGAAGAGTCCATTCCGTGACAAAAGGATATGAGGGATGGTAGAGATAGACACGGATAGATCTGATCTGTGTTAGAATGGGGGGGGGAGTGAAGCTAAGCAAGAGAAGCGGTTTTACTTTAATTGAGTTGGTTATGGTTATTGTTATTTTGGGAATTTTGGCGGCGGTATCTATTCCAACTTTTTTTAGTTTACAGAATGATGCTAAAAGGTCATCAGTGCAAGGGGCATTAGGAGGATTGCGCAGTGGTGTGAGTATCTGGTATGCTAAAACCGCGGTTTCAGGCACAGCCACATGGCCAAGCTTAACGGCTTTAGCGTCTTCTCCGGGCGGGCCTATGGCGTATGGAGTTCCTGCTAATCCTTATACGTTATGTACGAATGTCGTAGCAGGCGTTGCAGAGGCAGCTAATACTGCCGCGGGTTGGATTTATGACGCAAGTACAGGCAGGGTTTGGAGTTCGGCAACACAAACGCAGGGGTCAGGGTATTAAGGACACGGATAAACACGGATAAATTCATGTCAATCCGTGTCAAGAAAGGAGCAAAGAAGATGAGGTTAAGCAAGAGAAGCGGTTTTACTTTAATTGAGTTGGTTATGGTTATTGTTATTTTGGGAATTTTGGCGGCGGTATCTATTCCAACTTTTTTTAGTTTACAGAATGATGCTAAAAGGTCATCAGTGCAAGGGGCATTAGGAGGATTGCGCAGTGGTGTGAGTATCTGGTATGCTAAAACCGCGGTTTCAGGCACAGCCACATGGCCAAGCTTAACGGCTTTAGCGTCTTCTCCGGGCGGGCCTATGGCGTATGGAGTTCCTGCTAATCCTTATACGTTATGTACGAATGTCGTAGCAGGCGTTGCAGAGGCAGCTAATACTGCCGCGGGTTGGATTTATGACGCAAGTACAGGCAGGGTTTGGAGTTCGGCAACACAAACGCAGGGGTCAGGGTATTAAGGACACGGATAAACACGGATAAAAGAACGGATATACACGGATAAATGTGTATGTTCGTGGTGTGTCCTGTAGAACAGATAAGAAGGGAAAGGTGTCTGTCAGATGGATAGTAAGGGATTACTTATAAATGAAATTGAGCGGGCTCCAGAATTTCTTCTTGATGAGGTTTTGGATTTTGTCTATTTTTTGAAAGCAAAAATAATAAAAGAAAAGCTCGATACTGCTATTATAAGTGAGTCTTCTCTTAAAAAAGATTGGTTGAAGCTTGAGGAAGATGAGGCATGGCAGAACTTATAAAAGGCGATGTAGTCATCGTTCCATTTCCGTTTTCTGATTTGACCCAAGCCAAAAGGCGTCCCGCCTTAGTTATTTCAAAATTGGAAGGTGATGATGTAATCCTTTGCCAAATAACTAGTCAAGCCGTCAAAGATAATTATGCAATTTTAATTGATGATAAAGATTTTGAAACCGGGGGTTTGAAACAGCCAAGTAATATAAGACCTAATCGTATATTTATAGCAGATAGTCATATCGTCCTTTATAAAATTGGCAATCTTACAACCGATAAGCGAAATAAGGTTATTGAAAAAGTAGTAGAAATTATACAAAGATAACGTAGTGGCGGACTTGATAAAAGGCTGACTTTTCAGGAGGGAATCTAATTGCCAATGAGAAGTTGGTCTTTTTTGTGAGACACGGATAGAGACACGGATATACACGGATAAAAAAATATCGATAAATACGGATAAATCCGCGCTAAAAATATCATGAAATTTAATAAAGCGCTCAATTATATATTACTTGTAGTTCTTGCCGTAGTTACTTTTCTAATTTATAAGAATTCTTTAAATGGCGATTTTCTCATTGATGATTATGCCGCAATTTTAAATAATCCTCTTATCCATAATCTGCGGGAATTTTTTTCCAGGCATTTCAGCCTTCGATTAGGCGTGCTTAGTGAGATAACGCTGGTTTTTAATTGGGCGATATCAGGCAGTAACCCTTTTGGGTATCATTTGTTTAATGTATTAATTCATATAGGCTGCGCGCTCCTGCTTTTTGTTCTTTGCAATGTTATATTTAAGAATACAGCGCTGTCTTTTTTAGCCAGCCTTATTTTCGCGATACACCCTATCCATACTGAAGCAGTAAGTTGGATTTCCGGCGGGCCGTATGCTTTTTCCAGCCTTTTTTTTATTGCCGCGATGATTTTTTATGTCCAATCGAGCCAAGTCACGCGGAATAAGCATATTTTTTATCTTGTTTTAGCGTTTATTATTTTCGTGCTTTGTATTTTTTCCGGAAATTCCGCGGTTATGTTACCTGTTATGTTCGTTTGCTATGATTTGTTTTTTCGGGAAGTGCAGGATAAAACAAAAAAAATAAAAGGAATCAGCCGGTTAGTATTATTTTCCGCGTTGGCAATTGCCGGGCTCTTTATTTGCGTGTTTTTTGTAAATAGGAATCAATTCGCGCATCGTATTTTTCATTACCGAGGTTTAAGTTACTTAGTGGTTATTGTTAAGGCATGGGTTTATTATCTAAAAATCTTATTTTTACCTTTACATCGGGGCTTGTACCATCCCTTTGCCTATAATACCGTTAATATCATGAAGTTTACTCCTGCCTTTTTTTTAGGACTCCCGCTTTTGTGTTTAGTTCCATTTTTATTTTTTAGGTCAAGAAAATTTCTAAAGCCCGTGTCTTTCGGGATAATGTGGTTTTTTGTGGCTTACGCGCCGTATTCTAATATTATTCCGATTTGTAATATTATCGCTGAAAGATACCTTTATCTGCCTTCAGCGGGTTTTTCTCTTATTGTCGCGGCCTTGTTTTTAAAATCTTGGGAGGTTATTAATAAGAGTAACGCGCGTAGAGCGCTTTTTAGAATTTTGGCTCTCACGGCGCTTACTTTATTCTTAGGTTCTTATACTGCCTTGACTATAAAACGTAATTACGAATATAGTAATATTATTACTTATTGGGAAACCAATATCAGGAATTTTCCCGATGGGTATCTTGCCTATAATAATTTAGCCGGCACATACTATTGCCTGGGCCAGAGAGAGCAGGCAATAGGTTACTCCTGGGTAAATTTAATGATTAATCCCAACCAGCCGCATGTCTGGTGTAATCTGGGTAAGGTTTATCGGGAAAAAGGGGATTTGGCTCAAGCAAGGTATTGTTATGAGCAGGCATTAAAAGTTGACAAAGGTTATTTTCCCGCGGCAAAGGCGTTAGAAGAGCTCAGGAAGAGATAAAAAATAAAAAGAACATAAGTTAGCAGGTATCCCTCCCCACAAGGGAGGGAAATTATTATCATGACACAGCCTGAATGCGGTAACTTGGATGGTAATTGACGAGACACTATGAATAATAAAGGCCTTACCTTAATTGTGCTGATTATGGTTATTGTTTTGCTGGGGATAATTGTTGGCGGCATTACCTCTTATATTAGTGAGGGCCTAAGACAGGATATCTCTAATATTAATAATGAGAAAGCATTAGGTATGGCGCAGGCAGGGATAATGAACGCAACGGTGGATTATAAAGATGATGGGTTGTGGAGCTCTCAGTCCAACGTGAACGTGAATTCACCAAGCGAGTTTTATTATTCCGTAGGCGATCAGAGTAGCTTTCTGTTGATTGATGGCTCAAATATTAAGGCAAACGGAAGAGTGGTAAATACCTGGCCGCTAAAAAATATTAGTACTGCTGTAGCGATGAGCATAACAAGTATAAATGTAAGTTGGAATTTTGCCGCTACGCTTAACAGTATGAAAATCGGCAATCATTATATTTTAAAAAATGGAGCGCTTTCTAGCCCTGCTACCATTGATAACGGTAATTGTTATGGGGGGTCCATTCCTTTAAGCATCACGGCTGGCGCAAATTATAGCGGGACAAATGACCAGTATATTCACTTTAGCGTTAATGTTCCTGATGATAATAAAACCATAGCGGTAACTTTTAATTTTAATGACGGATCTTCTGTAAAAAAGTATCTGCTTATCAGTAATAATGAAACTAATAATGAATTTTTCATTAAGGCAACAGGAAAAATACAAGCAGGTTCAGATAGCGAAACCAGAAAGCGTACGATACTCGCCACTTATGATATTGGAACTAGTAATATTACCTCCTGGGAAGAATCTCAGAATCACTTGCCATGATAAACAAGTATAAAAAAAGAGGTTTTGTGCTTATAGAGTTGATTATCACTATTACGCTTATGGGTATAATAATGGTGCCTCTGGGCATTATGTCTATGGAGTTTATGCGCGGGATTGTTTATTCGCGGGATTCAGGAGTAGTGGATGGATTAGCAAAAGTAGAGATGGCTAAGATTAATAATTTGGTTTTTGGTGACACGACCTTAGCTGATGGTTATGATAATACAGCTACTAATTACGAAGGTTATCCTTATGACTTGCGCCGCATTGTGAATTTTGCTAATCCTCCGGCTAATACCTTAAAAAAGGTTCAGGTAAGGATTTATCCTTCAGGTAATATCATAACTCCTTTGCTTAACACGATAACCTATAGGGCAGATGTTTCCTATGGCGCGGGTTCAGGGAGCGGTTCTGCCGGAAGCATAGCCGCGAATTTCTTAGAGATGACAGGAGGAAATATCTATAATTCAGGTAGCGCGCATCAGTTAATAAACGTAACTATGCAGAATATAAGCCCAAGTTTAAGTATAACAATTACAGCAGCAGAAGTCAGTTTTACAGGCGCCAGCGGAATAAAATTACAGAAGATTACAATAAATGCTGTAGACGGAACTAGGAGTAGGTGGTCTGGGTCACGATCTTCTCCTGCGGGACCACTAAGTTTAAGCCCTACGACTACTCTTGCCGCTGGCACAAGTTATAGCAATCCCGTACTTTTAGATTTTAATAATAAACGCCTTGATACAGTTGAAAGCCTGGTTTTTACCATGAGCGATGGTTCAACAACCACCGATTATTCTTGGCCATAAATTACCTATGACTAATTCTTTTAAAAATAAGGGCGCAACCTTAATTGAGCTTATTATTTTGATTTCGGTTCTGGCAATAATCGGTTCTGTGGTTGCGGGTCTGATTATTTTCTTCGCGCAGTTATTTATTTACAGTCCTCGTCAGCTAACCGCGCAAAAAATCGCTCAAGAGTTAAGTAGCGCAATGTTAGAGGGGAATCAGGATATACGGGGGGCAAGATACTCAAGGGTCATACTTGATGCCAATAGCACACAACTCTCATATACATATGGTTATCCTACACAAACTGAACAATTGTCTGCAAGATTCCGTTGGAATGCCACGGATAGCCATATTTATTGCAGTACCAGCGCTGATGGCGGCGCGAGCTGGTCAGCAGAAACAATTATTCCCTATTATTTAAATGATAACAGTAATATAAGTATTGATGGTAAAGATACATCTGGCATTATTTTTACTTATAAGAAAGCCGGTGATATAGATTGGGTTTCTGGGGCGGATGATCTTTCTACTATTCGCAGGGTGATTATTAGTATAAACGTTAGGACAGGCGCAGGCAATTTTGCCTCTTTCCAAGGCTCATCCAATTCTACCTTTAGCTGTGAAATTAAGGGGTTTCAATAAAATAATGCCGAGCCGGTGATATTGTGGTATAATAAATCGAGGTGATTTGACTTTGTATCCAATGTCGAGGCGTTACCGGTTGTGTAGAGACGCAAAATTTTGCGTCTCTACTGAGATTCCGGTTGGAGTTTACCAATGGCTAAAAAAAGATGAACATATCTAATCTATTTGTTAAAAATGCGGATGAAGTCCTTGTCGTTGATATCAGCTCAAATTTAAAGCTGATTAATATTCAACTTCCCCGTCTTTTCCCGACTTTGTCGGGATCCTGTATTTCTTGTATCGGGAGGCGGGATCCCATTGCTACGGGAAAAGACCAGCCAGAAGGCAGTGGTTCGGCCTCTTCTGGCCGAAGCCGCAAGGCAAAAATTACTGCTTTGAATATATTTGAGCTCTCGGGGGATAAGAGAGAAGAGAAGATTAAAGATTCCATACGTAGTTTTATTAAAGAAAATGGTATCCAGCACCAAAATTGTGTTTTGAGTCCATCCTTAAGTTTTTTAATTATTAAGCGCCTTCAATTGCCGGCTGTTCCGGATAAAGAGTTGTTAGAAGCAATTAAGTGGCAGATTAAGGACGATGTGCCTTTTGATTTATCCGAGGCGATAATTAAGTATCACCTCATCAAGAAGGAAACTAAAGAAGATGGCGCGAAAACATTTGATATCATCTGCGTAGCGGCAAAAGAAGACGAGATTAAAAAGCAGGTTGTCCTATTGACGCAAATAGGGCTTAGATGTTCAGGGGTGGGAGTTTCTATTTTTGGTTACGCGAAACTTATAGAGGAATATGCTAAAGAGGCGCGCGATGAGGCTGTAGGCATTTTACATATGACGGAAGATAGCGGTTATTTTGCTATTCTTCATGAGAATAAGCTTAATTTTTATCGTCAGCTTCCCGTGTCAATCGCTAAATTAAGAGAGTCGTTAACGCAGGTATTAATCAGCGTTAAGGGAAAAGAGCAATTAACTCCTGATGAGATAGATAAATTTTTGTTCAAAACTTCTAAATTTGCCAATAGTTCGATTTATAATAATAAGATAGCGGTTAGCCAGATTTTGGCAATGCTTAGGCCGGGTTTGGAAAGATTGGCGCAGGAGATAAAGCGTTCGCTTGCTTATTATGACGCGCAGTTTAAAGGGCCTAAGGAAGGCGCGCTAAAGAATATTTTGATTGCTGGTGAGGCAGGAAGGATTTTTGATTTAGATAAAATTCTAAGCGTTGAATTGTCTTTACCTGTTTCTGTGATTTTTTTGAAGGAGGAAATAGAATCTTTACCCTCTGTCAATTCTGATTTTTTATCGCGTAGTTATGCTGCTTTTGGTTTAGGTGTAGGTTTAGACAGAGAGATTAATCTCCTGCCGCAAGAATTTTGTACGGGAAAAATAGAGAAGTTGCAGAAGATTTCTTTACGTTGGGCGGCATTTCTGGTTTTTTTATTAATGCTTTTGCCTTATATTTTCGCGAAAGCAGGCCTTGATACGCAACAGAAGCGTTTAGATAATACTCTGGCGTATCAAAATGTTCTATCCGAAGTTAAAAAAATAAAGCAAAATACGGATGCTTTAAGCAATTTCGCGGAAAAAGTCAGGGATTCAGATTTTCCTGTTGGTTCCCTGTTAAAGGAATTTAGTAAGGCTGCCTCTCAAGATATTTTCTTAAAGGGGCTTTTGTTAAATTGCCAATCCAAGACAGGGACAATTATCGGTTTTGTTAAGAATGGCGATGCGTCTCCTAATGTTATATTGGCCGAGTTTGTAGGTAAAATGAATAATTCAAGGTTAGTTGTGGGCGCTAAGATTGATTCTGTTGATAAAGGCAGCGGTGATGGCTTAAAAGTTGATAATTTTAAGATTAGCTTCCAACTACCTTAAAACACGGATTGACACGGATAAAAGAACACGGATAAACACGGATAAATCCATGAGGGGGCTGTTGCAAAATACATTAAAATCGTCATATTGGCGAAAGGTCGAGCCCAGTTAGGCTCCGACACTTCCTCGGTCATTTCGCCCTCGGTCGCCGGTATCCATAAGTCTATTAAAATCAAAGAGTTCTGGATTCCGGTTTTCGCCGGAATGACGAAAAATGGCATTTCGCAACAGCCCCATGAGAATTCGTGTTAAATTAATATTGCTATGATAGTGTTAAACAAAGAACAGAGGAAAATTATTTATTTTGCTGTAGCCGCGGCGGTGTTTTTGTTTTTGTTCTGGCAGTTTGTTTATTCTCCCCAGATACGGAGGTTTGCTTTGATAAAGAATCAATTGAAGGATGCTGATAGCCAGATTTTAGAAATAAAAGGTATTCTTCAGGGCAAGGATGTAGGGGAAGCATTAAATGGTATGGGAGCGCAACTGAATAAAATTGAAAGCCAACTGCTTAATAAGGAAGAAATAGTAATAAATAATCTATCCGAGACAGCAAAGAATTTAAATATCGAAATTAAAAATCTTAGCAGTTCGAGCAGGCGCCCAATAGAAACTCCTGTTTCGGGTTATGATATAGAAGAGTTGCCTATAACTTTTAATTTGGCAGGTGAATTTATAGCCATAAATAGATATTTAGATATTTTAAGGAATAATCCCGTGTTTCTTGTAAGGATAAGAGAGCTTAAGATTCAGGGCGCGGGGGAAGGTCAAATTTGTTTAGAAGCTGTTTTGCAAATTTCTGTTTATTTGTTTAAAAAGGTTCCATAATAGTTACTGCTGAAAAACCCAGCAGTAACTTGATTACGGAGATTTTAAAAAGATTACGGAGATTTTTTCTCGTCGGACATTAATCACTGTAATCTATTTTTTAATCGTTGTAATCATATAGTTTCCACTTTTTCAGTGGAAACTATAATACTCTTTTTGTGACAATATGGATAAGGAACGCGTAAAAATAATTATTACAGGAGTGTTAATTCTGGTTTTTATTTTTGCCTGGGGAAATACCCTAAAGGTGATTAAGAAAAGGTCCTTGACCAATGCCGTTCCTTCCATGAGAAAAGAACCTCTTAACGGAACAAATCCTGGTGTATCCGCGATAATTAACCCGTTAGACAAGCAGGTTCCTAGTTTTACCCGCTTCTCGGAGGAGCCACGGACCGCGAGGCAATCGCCGCCGGACAAAGGACATGTTCAGGGAAGATGCCCTTTTAGCGGTAAGACTTATTTTTGCGACGAAGAAATAATTGGCTTAAAACTTATGGGTATAATTTGTGATAAAAAAGCTTCTTTGGCGATAATAAATGATAATATTGTAAAAGTGGGAGATAAGATTGGCGTCCATACTGTAGTTGATATAAAGCTTGACAGGGTTATTTTGAATAACGGCTCTAGAAATATTGAACTTATCTTGGAACAGTAAGGATTAAGGCGGCGTAGCTCAGTCTGGTAGAGCAAACGGCTCATACCCGTTAAGTCGGTGGTCCAAATCCACCCGCCGTCACCAAATTTTTAAGGGAGGTATCGTGTGATGAGTAAAAAGAGAATATTGATTATTGAAGATGAGAGTGATTTGGTTGAAACTGTCAGCCTGCGGTTAGAGGCTAATGATTATGAGGTTATTTCCGCGGGGGATGGCCTGGAGGGTTTAGAGAAAGCGAAAAAAGAGAATCCAGACCTTATTATATTAGATTTAATGCTTCCTAAAATGGACGGTTATAAAGTATGCCGGTTGCTAAAGTTTGACGAGAAATATAAAAATATTCCAATTATTATTTTTACCGCGCGCGCTGATGAATCTGATAAAGAAATAGCTAAAGATGTGCGCGCCGACGTTTATATTACTAAACCTTTTGATGCCCACGTGTTATTAGAGAAGATTCGCCAGTTACTTGGTTAGCATTTAGGGAACCAGAGTCCACCTGGTAGGTGAATACGAGTAAAGATAAGCGCGCGCCTACGAGGTGGACAAGATTTCTTTCTGGATTCCGGCTTTCGCCGGAATGACGACGATGGTAATGAGGCTGACCGAGGGAATGACAATGTTAGCTCGTCACCCCGGCGGAAGCCGGGGTCCAGTCGGGCAGTCCCTATTTACGGAAAAATCTTTTTTATGAATAATTTTAAAGAGTTACAAAAGAAATATAAAGAGTTAGAGAATAAGTATAAACTTCTTTCCGATCTTATGGATATGGTGCCGGATGTTATTTACTTTAAAGATACCCGGGGGAGGCTGATTATGGTTAATCAGACCCATGCTAAGGGCTTGGGCCTTAAGCCCGAAGAGGTAGTTGGGAAAACGGATTTTGATATTTTTCCCCGGGAACGGGCGCGGGAAATGGCTAAGGATGATTTGCATGTTATGACGACCGGTAAGCCTATAATTGATAAAATTGAAAGGGCTACACGGGTAGACGGCGTTGATAATTACGCGTCAACAACCAAGATACCCAGATACGACAATAAAGGTAAGATTGTCGGCCTTATTGGTATTACCAGGGATATTACCCAGCGCATGCAATTTGAGCGCTTGAGAGAAGAAAAGGCGTTGATTTGCAAAAAAATAGAAGGATTGGAAGAATTAAATAGAATGAAGTCTGAATTTGTTTCTGTTGTTTCTCATGAGATTAGGACACCACTAGCGATTATTAAAGACGCGGTAATGCTTCTTATCGATGAGGTTGCGGGCCCATTAATTTCTAAGCAGAAAGAAATACTTACGAAGGCAAAAAATAATATAGCGCGCCTAAATGATATAATAGAAGAACTGCTTGATATTTCTAGATTTGAAAGAGGTAAGATTAAAATGCGTTATTCGTTAGTTAATCTTAGCGATTTACTAATGGATTCTTTCGCGTTTTTTAAAAAATTGGCAGAGCAAAAGGGCGTAGGTTTGGAGTATGATTTGCCTCAGGGCCAAGAAATAAATATATTTATAGATGCCGGAAGAATAAATCAGGTTATCGCGAACTTAGTTAATAACGCTATAAAGTTTACCGAACAAAACGGAAAGATTAGGATTGAAGTCAGAATTTTGGAGGATAAGGTTAGAGTAGTTGTTATGGACACGGGTATTGGGATAGCCAAACAAGATTTACCTAAAATATTTAATAAGTTTATTCAGCTTGCCAGTGAATCTCAAGTAAAGAGAAAAGGAGTCGGGTTGGGGCTTTTTATCACGAAAGAATTGATAGAAAAACACGGTGGAGAGATTTGGGTTGAATCTGAATTGGGCGTGGGCAGTAAATTTTATTTTACCCTGCCCAGATTTTATACGGATAAAATATTAAGCAAGGATATCAGGGATAAGATTAATAATTTAGCGGAAGAAAGCCTGCCTGTTTATTTGGTTAATTTGCTGATTGTTAATTACGCGCAATTCCAGAAAGAATTCAATATTGACTCCATAGGGTTACTTGGTAATTTAAAGGTATTTTTTGAGGAAACATTTGAGAAATTAGGCGCGGGGGATATATCTGCCTGTTCCCCGCGGGTATGCTTAGAGAATTATAAAGAAGGAGAAATTGGTATCCTGCTTTTAAAGGCAGGAGAAGAGGTGGCCGTAAAATTTTGCGATTTACTCAAGAATAGAATAAGAAAATATTTCGCGGCACAGAATTTAGAGAATGTTTTTATAAATTTAGGAGTATTGCCGTATGATTCTAAATCTCAATCTCTTCCTGCTTCGCGGCTTATAAGCAGTATCAATATTAAGAAGATACGCGTTGGCTTAGAAAAGAGGCGTTTTCGCAGGATTTTTTATAAAGCGGATATTGAGATTTTATTGCCCGGGGAAGAGATAGAATCTTCTCAAACTATTGATATCTCTGAAGGCGGAATTTGTTTTATAGCTAAGAGAAAGATAGAAACAGACAGCCGGATACAGGTTAAATTGAAATTTCCTAAAGTAAAGCCTTTTTGTGTTATGGCGGATGTGGCCTGGATAAAATATATAGAAGAGGCACCGGGAATTGGCGTTAAAGAATATAAGCTGGGCCTTGAATTTATAAATTTAAAAACTAAAGATAAAAAAATTATCTCAAAATTTGTACGTTCGCGTCTTTAAAATGAAGGAGTATCAGTTATGAGCGCAAGCGTTGATTTTCTTATTCAGGAAGGCATAATTACGCGAGAGCAGCTTGTCCAGGGTCAGGAAGAGGCGGCAAAAACAGGTCTTCTTTTAGAGAAGGCCCTGGAACGCCTGGGATTTATTTCCGAAGTGGATATTTTGAAGGCATGGGCTGGTTCAATAGGTGTTCCATTTATAGATTTGGCGGATTATTTGATTGATTCCGCGATAATAAAATTTATTCCGGAGGCAATGGCAAAAAGATTCAAGGCCATGCCTTTATTTAAAATCGGTAATTCTCTTACAGTGGCAATGGCAGATCCTCATAACATTATGGTGTTAGATGAAATAAGAAAAAGTAGCGGTATAGACGTAATTGAGCCGATGCTGGCTTCACCCGGGGCAATCGAAAAAATGATTGACCAGTATTATGGGGCAGCAGGGGATGTCAAAAAATTAATAGAAGATTTAACCGAAGAAAAATTATCTGTTCAGGCGAAAGGCCCTAAAGGTTTGTCTCCTTTTTCAACAGGCGCAGAGAAGCTTGTTCCCGAGGGATTAGTTGATATTACCGAGGAGGCGCCGGTTATAAAATTAGTAAATTTAATTATTATGCAGGCAGTTAAAGACCGCGCCAGCGATATCCATATTGAACCAGCCCAAGGCAAGATACTTATTCGTTATCGCATTGACGGAATTTTGCATGAGGCCCAGCAGCTTCCCAAATACCTTCAGGGCGCTTTTGTTTCGCGTGTTAAGGTGATGGCGAGAATGGATATAGCTGAGACGCGCAGGCCCCAAGATGGCCGGATTCAGATTAAGATGGAAAACAAGAATCTTGATTTAAGGGTTTCTTCTTTTCCTACGATTAACGGAGAAAATATAGTTTTAAGAATTTTGGATAAATCCAACGTGATTTTAGGTTTAAGCCAATTGGGTTTTTCCGATAAAGACCTAAAGGGCTTTGAAAAGTTAATCACAAGGCCCAATGGAATAATTTTAGTTACCGGGCCGACTGGCTCAGGTAAGACCACGACCCTCTACGCCGCCTTATCTGTAATAAATAGCATAGAAAAAAATATCATTACCATTGAGGATCCCGTAGAATATGATGTTCCTCTTATTCGTCAAACGCAGGTTAATCCCCTTGCGGGCCTGACTTTTGCTAATGGGTTGCGTAATATTTTGCGCCAGGACCCGGATATAATAATGGTAGGTGAAATTCGCGACAAAGAGACTGCCGAGATTGCTATCCAGGCATCTTTAACAGGGCACTTAGTGCTTTCTACACTGCATACCAATGATGCCGTTAGTTCTCTGACCCGGCTCTTGGATATGGGCATTGAGCCATTTTTAATTGCCACTTCTGTTACTGGAATATTAGCGCAGAGGTTAGTGCGGGTAATTTGTCCTAAATGTAAGGAAAGCTATATGCCTTCTGACGAGATGTTGCGTGATTTAAAATTAGATTATAAGGGTGAATTTTATCGCGGAAAGGGCTGTCAGAATTGTAAGAATACTGGATATTTTGGCCGTATCGGTATTTTTGAGTTTCTGGTGATGAATGATGAACTTAAGAGTATGGTTGTTGCTAAAATGCCTGGCCGTGAAATTCAGAAAAAGGCGATAATCTTAGGTTCGCGTACCATATACGAAGATGGCATAGAGAAAATCAAGAATGGCTCTACGACGCCAGATGAAGTATTGCGGGTAACAGAGGAGGCTTAGTGGAATCGATTACGGAGATTTTTAGATGAAAGTATTGATTGGGTTAACCTTTCCCGGCAATTTAAAGGATGAGTCTATAATTTGTTATTTGTGTAAAAGTTTTAATATTAACTTGAATATATTTGAGGCGTCATTCTCTATGTATTCCGGTTGGGCTATACTTGGCTTAGAGGGAGATGAAGAGGAAGTAGCTAAGGCCTTTGAGTATTTAAGAGGTAAAGATATAAATATCGAGAAAATTAAAGCCCAAAAATAATGGTTCTTTTGTAAATAATGTGAAGGGTGCGCCAGAAATAAGTGTAGAGACGAGGCAGTGCCTCGTTTCTACACTTATTCCGGTTCCTGTTAAAATGATGAAGATGCGCTCTTTTAGCCACAAGGCTATGGTTCGGCTTCCTATAGCCGAAACCGATTTGCCGGCGAATGTCGTTTCTATTGCAAAATCCGGGTTCAAGTTGCTAATGTACGATGAATAAAGAAGAAGTCTTAAATGATTTTCTTAAAAGCCTGCGTATAGCTATAAACAATGCCTCCTCTTATTCTGGAACACACCCCTATTTTATAGATTCCGTGGAAAAATTTAAAAAAAACGCTGATTTGGTGTTTGGTTTTTTAAACCCGATAAAAATAGGCGTTACTCCCAATTCTTTGTTTTTGGACTCAAGGTATTGGCAGAAAATGGGGTTTTGCGTTGAATTAGCCATGATTTTTCACCGTCGTAAATTGAGAAGTATTCAGATAGAACAAGGCGCTACGGTTGAGGAATTGAGATATTTTCTTGCCGGCTTAGCTTTACCTGTTCGAGAAGTTTTTAAACAAGGCGGCCTTGGGGGCATTCTAAAAAAGGAGAATATCGCGCATGTATCTATTGAAGAGTTGGATTATTCGCAATTTTTAAAAGATGAGGGAGAAGAAATTAGGGATGTATGGGAATATTTAGTCGCTCAGGCAATAGGCTCGGGCGATTCAGAGAAGGTAAGCGTGTTCGCGGATAATTTTGAAAAGATAGCTCTAAGGTTTAAGGCGGATGATTTACTTAATGACGAAGAGCTAAGGCAGAGCGTGACGGCCTTTTTAGATTATCTTAAAAAACATGATCAGGAAAGATTTAGAACCTGTATTAGCGCGATGTTCAGGTCAGTTTTAAGGCATAAAGATGTTTTAGGGGGAGAAAATATAGATAAAATTAAGGTATTCTTTAGACATTTGAGCGAAGAGGACTTCGCGGGAGCGCTTTGGAGCGGAATATTAAAAGATGAAAATTTTGATAATTTAAGTTTGGAGTTATTTTCCCGTTTCACGGATGAAAAAATGCAGGAGGGCATCGCTTCACTTTTTTTAACAGATTCATTCAATAAAGATTCTTTAAAACAGAATCCTAAAGCAATAAAAAAGATACAGGAATTATTGGCCCAACCCAATGCCTCTCTTGATTCAGAGGTTTATCGCGGCAGGATTAGCGCTATGCTTAATGATATTTCTTCCGGGGGAGCTTTTTCTTTTGACCGTGGAATTTTGCAAAAAAATTACCGTTTGATTTTGTTGAGTATGTTCGCGCAAGAGGAAAACTCTGAAAAGGCCGAGCAGATTATAGAAAAAATTTCTCAAGAGCTCCCCGAGATAGTTAAGGTAAAGGATTATCAATATCTTAAATATCTGTGTGGCGCTTTGAAAGACGGAAGAAAACAAAAACCGTATTTAAGCCGTTTTCTTGATGTCTTGGATACGCGCGTTACAAAAATAATAGAAAATCTGTTTTGGGAGCCGGCCGAACCACTGTCCTCTGACTTGCGGCTTCGGCAAGGGGAGGCCGAACCACTGTCTTCTGACTTGGAGTATTTCGCGGATACCCTGGAAAAATCCTCTATGGGGGTTGAATTTTATCTGGATAAAATATTTAATGAAGGTAAGGTTAGCGCTTATGCCTTGAAATTATTTTTTAAGTTTTTTCCCGGGCATAAGGACATTTTTTATGGGAATTTAGAGAAAAAGAATACTGATGTAGGATTTATGCTAGGGATTATAGATGGCTTGAAAACAGTTGATTTGGCCTTGGCCATAGAAGCGCTTAAGAATATTTTTTCGTTTTCTAATGAGTTTATAAAGATAGAAGTATTGAAGGCGATGCAGAAATTAAGCGCGATTGATGAAAAATTTACGATTCTTTCCTTAGAGAAAGGTACACCTTTGTTGAAGAGGCAGGCGTTAGAAGCTTTGTCTAAAAGTGAGGGGGCAAGAAAAGAGGCGGTTGAATTGCTTTTTTCTGTTAAGGAAAATAACGCGCTTTTAGAGAACATGTCTCTTATAGAAGAAGTTTGTTTCAAAGAGGCCTCTCCTTACCTAACTCTTTTAAGCAAAAAAAGATTTTTCTGGAACAAGCAGATAAGAGAAAAAGCGAAAGATATTTTGGAAAAAATAAAATGATCCGCGCGGGTTGAATTTAAATCGTCACCCCGACGAAAGTCGGGGTCCAGAAGGCTGGATTCCGGCTTCCGCCGGAATGACGAGAGTGTTGTTAGAAGAGAAGCTATTTTTAGAGGTTACAAATGATAGAAAAGATTGAGAGTTCTTTTAAGGATTTATTGGCGTCTTTGCAAATAGCCAAACTTTATGGCGTGGAGCATCTTTTGTTCAAAGACGCGGTCAGAAAGGCTTTTTTAAGTATTCAGGATATCCTTAAAGAAAAAGATGATTTGATTATTGGGGTTGTGGGAGAGGAGCTTGCTTTTGAAAAAGAGGTTCTTTTTGATTTAAGTAAATCAATTAAACCGGCAATTATATATTTGAAGGAGAGGCTCATAGAAAAGATTGCCTTTTACCGCGGGTTAACACAGGAAGAGCTCTCTAAGTTTATTGCCTTTCTTTTAATTCCCAAGGAAGAAATAAAAAAGTCTCCTCAAGAAACTTTGTCGCTTATGGGGGTAAGAAACATAAATATCGGAAGGCTTAAAGGGGGCCCTGCTTCTTTAACGGCAGAAGTAAGCAAGTCAATAGATTTTTTAAATATGTATGAAAGTTCGCTGGATAAAACTTCGCAGTCGCTGGATAGTATCTTAAATTCTAGAGAGCTTAATCATTCGGATTTACAATTTACAATAAATAATATAATGGAAAATCTTGCTTTGCAGCAGCAAGAATTTCTAAAACTAACTATATTAAAAAGATACGATGAGGAGACTTTTTCGCATCTTTTAAATGTTTCAATACTCTCGATGTATTTTTCTTCTAGAATAGGTTTTAACAAGAAGGATGTCCTTGACATAGGTATCGCGGCATTATTTCATGATATCGGTAAATTGTATATCTCTAGAAAAATTCTGCGAAAGGAAGAAATTTTAGATAAAACGGAATCAGCGCAAATAAAAAGCCACTCTATTTTAGGCTCGCGCCTTCTTTTAGGATATGTTGAGAGCCTTGGAATATTGCCGGTAGTGGTTTGCTTCGAGCATCATTTAAGGCTTGATATGTCAGGTTATCCTAAGTCGGTGTTTAACCAAAAACCGCATGTCGCCTCTTTAATTGTAAATATTTGCGATGTTTATGACGCTTTACTTCAAAGAAGAAGCTATAAGACGGCTTATTCTCCGGATTTGGTTTATGAGATAATGATGAAAAGGAGGGGCCAGCATTTTGATGAGGGTTTATTAGACGGGTTTTTTAAAATAATGGGGGTTTGGCCTGTAGGCGCGGTTGTTTCTCTAAGTGACGCGAGGGTTGCTTTGGTGAGGGAGGAGAATGAGGATGACATATTTTCGCCTAAAGTGGAAGTGGTTCATCCGCCGGAAAAAAGAGAAATGATTGATTTGAGGGATGCAAAGGGGCGTATCCGCATTACGCGATATTTAGATCCGCGTGAAGAAGGCAGGGAGTACTTGCATTCTTCTCTTGATAATTGAGGGGCTAAGCGCTTGCGTTTAAGATGAATGAAAAATACAGGCAGAAGATTGAGCTTTTGATTTTTGGCATCATTATTCTTCTCGCCTTTTATTTTGGAAGACATTGGCATATCAATACGGAGTTTATTCAGGGGTTTTTGCGGAAATTTCCTTTAATTTATAGCGCCCCTTTATATATTGCTCTTTATGTTATTATTACTTTTTTTATCTTTTTTTCCAAAGATGTGTTTTGGATTATTGGCGCGGCTTTATTTGGCGTGGTAGGCAGCGCGGTTTTTATTTGCATAGCAGAAACTATAAATGCGGTTATATTGTTTTTTCTGGCGCGTAATTTAGGCCGGTCGTATGTAGAGAAATCTCTAAGCCCGAAACACAAGAATCTAGACGAGAAATTGGGAGGGGTGAGTTTTTTCTGGCTTCTTATATTCAGGGCAGCGCCTCTTGTCCCTTACAGGTTTATGGATTTGGCTGCCGGCTTTACCAGTATTCGTCTTAGAAAGTATCTGACAGCGGTAATTCTTGGCTCGCCTGTAAAGATGTTTTGGATACAGTATATTATTGCCGGAGTGGGTAAGAATGTATTAAGTAATCCCCAAGTTTTGGTGGAGTATTTTTTGAAGAATAAATTTTTAATGTTATTCGGCCTTGTTTATGTTATAATGATTATAATGGTGGTGTTTAAAATAAGAAATAAAAAATAAGTAATAAGATATATTATCAGAAATGTAAATTTGTCATTCCGGTGAAAACCGGAATCCAGCCTGGATTCCGGATTAAAACATTCCGGAATGACGGTTTTTCTTAATGGAGGTAGACAGATGATTGGTGGATTTTCAACTCCTAAAAAAGACAGGGTGATGAAGGTGTCCGGAGGCCAAAAAGTAAAGATAGGCCAGCTCCTCGCGAGGGGGGTAGATCTTTATAAAGCAGGGGCTAATGTAAAGGGGCCCGGCGCATTAGTCGCTCTTTGCGCGGGAAATGTTTATTTTACCAAAAAAAAGACTAGTCATGGTAAGACCCGTACGTTTATAAATATTAAACCTGAAGTAGAAGAAACTGTTAAATAGTTATTGAAAAACTCTATGTTTTAATTACGGGCTTGATAAATCAAGCCCGTACAGAATTGGCAGAGGAGGTGCTTAATGAACAGGAAAATATTTTTAATTTGTGGCGCTATCTTTTTTATCTGTAATTCTATTGGGTTTGCCGAAGAGAAAATTACCATTACTACCTATTATCCGAGCCCTTATGGGAGTTATAATAAATTGGAGGCGAAAGAATTGACGGTGGAAAGTTTTTTATTTAAAGAAGGTAAAGATGGGTTAATTGCCTTTGACGATACAAACAGTAGTTATACGGAACGTTTAAGAATTACTGCGGGACGTCATGACGGGATAGGGAATACGCAAGGCGCGGCAATTGATTTGCATGGGAATAACCGCACCCAAGATACTGTTTTTGGAGGAGAATTACATTTAGTAGCAGGAGCGGGAAGTGGAAAGGATTATGGCGGGCCTATTCTTTTTTATGCGGGCAATCTAGTTGGAGAGAGGATGCGGATTGTTGGTAATACTAATGCTACTACCAGTGTAGGCAATGTTGGTATTGGTACAAGTAATCCCGGCACCCGACTGGAAGTTAATAATGCTATATTTTATACTAGGGAATTTTCTAATAGTGGTGGAGTTAGTGCTAACTATCTTATCAATTGGACAAATGGTAATAAGCAAAGTTTTACTCCTGGAAAAGCAACAACACTTACTTTCTCTGCGCCAACAAACAGAACCGCGAATCTTGTGCTTAGGATTGCGCAACCCGCTGCAAGTTATTATAACGTAACAATAGCAAACGTAACAAATAATGTGGTGAAATGGAGTGGTGGTAGCGCGCCTGTTGTAACTGCAGCTAATGGAGCCGTTGACATCTTTTGTTTTTATTTTGATGGGACAACTTATTATGGCGAAGCTAGTTTGGATTTTAAATAAAAAACCCTCGAAGTATTCCTTAGTTTTTCGCTATAGAGTATCCGCAATAATTCTTGCCGCGCGTGTGCTCGCGCCTTTCTCGCCTAATAAATTTCGGACACAGCCAAGATCAAATTTAGCGCGTTCTAATTTGGCAGGGTCTTTTAAGATTCTTATAGCGGTTTTCGCGATTTTTTTTGGGGATGCGCCAAATTGGATAAATTCAGGAACGACTAATTTGCCTGCCACGATATTAACTATTCCAATATAAGGGATCTTTATCTGGGGACGGTATAAAAGATAATTTAAGAGGCCCATTTTATAGATTATCGCGAAGGGTTTTTGCATAATCGCGGTTTCTAGAGTCGCCGTTCCGGAACAGACAAGGGCAAAATCAGCGATATTTAAACAATCCAAGGTTTTTCCCTCAACAATCATAACATTAGGGGGGCGTTTCTGGGCTTTTTTCCAAAAAAACCAGAAGCGCTTTCTAGTTTTTTGGTTGTAAGTATCCCAGTCAACTAAAGGGGATTTCGCGATCACGAATTGCGCCTGCGGGATTTCTTTGCTGATAAGGATGCCTGCCTTTAGCATTATAGGCAGATTTTTTTTTACTTCTTGTTTTCGTGAGCCGGGCAAGAGGGCGATGGTGGTTTTATTTTCAGAAAATTTTAAGTTGTTAAATAGTTCTTTTTTTGTCATTGTAGGCTGGGTAATATCCAGCAAAGGATGCCCCACAAGTTCGGCGTCAAGCCCGTGTTTTTTGTAAAACTCCTTCTCGAATTTAAAGAGTACAATTATCTTCGAGATATATTTTTTAATAGTTTTTACCCTGCCTGTTCGTGATGCCCAGATCTGGGGGCTGATATAATATATAATAGGGATGTTTTTATTGATTGCCTTGGCAAGGCGAAGATTAAATCCGGAGAAATCTACCATAATTACCGCGTCAGGTTTTTCTTGGCGTATCTTTTCTAGGATCAGTTTTTTTAAAGAAAAGAATTGGGGTAGTTTTTTGAGGACATCAAAAAGTCCGATTACCGCGAGGCCATTTATATCGTAGAATATTCTGGCGCCAGCTTCGCGCAGGCCAGGGCCGCCTACGCCCGAGATTCTTATTTGTGGGTTTATTTTTAGGATTTCTTTAGCAAGATTTCCCGCATGCAGGTCGCCGGAAGCCTCGCCGCAGATAATTAGAATATTTTTTTGCGGCATATTTTATTCAAAATTATTTATTAGTTTTACAAAGATTAGTAATTTTTAACGCTATTGCCAGTGCTTCTCTGGCAACTTCTCCTGAAACCAGAGGCGTTTTTTTTGTGAGGCAGGATTCAAGAAAGGCCTCTAACTCTTTGCGCAAAGGTTCTTCTTTTTCAATAGGCAGATTTTCTTTGATTATAGAATGGCCTGTTTTTTTATATACGCCTGCTTTTGCTTCTTTGTAGTCTAAGGATATATAAGCATTCGGCTGGAAGATTCTGATTTTACGCATTAGCTCATCTGAAACGCGGCTGGCAGTGAGGTTTGCTATACAGCCATTCTTAAAAGTGAGCCGCGCGTTGGCAATATCTTCAAATTGGGTTAATACCGAGACGCCCACGGACTCTATTTTTTTAACTTTGGAATTTACCAGGCCCAGAACAATATCTATATCGTGAATCATTAGGTCTAAGACTACGCCTATGTCAAGTGAGCGGTTGGGAAAAGAGCTTAACCGGTGACATTCAATAAATCTTGGGTTTTTGATATGTTTGAGCGCGGCTCCAAACGCGGAATTAAATCTTTCAACGTGGCCTACCTGTAATATGAGTTTATTTTCGCTGGCTAATTTTATGAGAGAATCCGCTTGTTTTAAGTTTACGGTAAAAGGTTTTTCTACTAAAACGTGGATTTTATGGTTTAAGAATTCAGATGAGATTTTATAATGCAGGCTCGTGGGCGCGGCAATGCTTACCGCGTCAACTTTATCAAAAAGCTTTCTATAATCTAAATATCCGGGGATATTTAGATTTTTTGTTACTTCATCAAGCTGGAGTTTATTTGTATCGCAAATACCAGTCAGAGAACAATTTTGTAAATCTTTATATATCCTGGCGTGGATACTACCTAAGCGGCCCGTGCCTATAACTGCTACTCTTATTTTTTGCATAATTAATAATGGAATGGTGATAGCGGTAAAAAAAATACCTACTGCAAAACCTGGGTTTAAGTAAAATAGCCTCTAAAGGGCGGGCAAGCCCGCCCCTACGCGATAACTATGTCCATTATGGTGATTCAAGAAATACTTTTGCCACAAGGCTATGGTTCGGCTTCCCTATAGCCGCCATAATAGCAAAATCTCGACAAAAGTCAATTGTTATGGTATATTAA